>JBDKVB010000071.1 GCA_039679385.1 Armatimonadia bacterium
AGCAGCTGGCCAAGACACTGTGTCATACCGGAGAGACCTCCCGAAAGGGCCTTCTGTTGGCGCAGAACCCCATTTCGACGTCTCTCCGGTTTCACTTCCTCAGCAACTCATGAATAATGCGGGCTAGGGGCCCCCGCCGGGTGACCGGTTGGGTGACGTCCTTGACAGCAAGCCCTCGCAACAGCCTGGGTGGGGCGCTGCCCCTCTGGGTCTCGGCGTTCTAGGGCTTGCCTGGTGGGAGGCTGAGGAAGGCCTTGCCCTTGGCGTCCGCGAGTACGATCCCCCAGGTTCCACGGTCATCCTCGGCCAGCATGATCCGCGGCATCCCGGCGCTGTCCTGCAGTTGCATGCCATACCTGCCTGCATCGCTGGCGCCCAGCAGGGCCCGCAGACGGTCAAGATCGTCAAGGACCATGAGCCGAGGCATGCCCTTGCTCACTTCGAGCCGCGCCGCAGCCCCCGTTTTGTGAGCTCCGAGGTGCAGGTAGGGGCCCTCCGATGCACTGGTGAGACAGACGTGCTGAGGGCCCTCCTCCGGTCCCAGTTGGAGCTGCGAAGTGCCCTGCTGCGGTGCTACGGTGAGGGTACACTGCGGACCGGTCTTGTCCGATCCCAGCACAAGGTACTGGGTGTGATCGGACCGGACCGCGAGGGCGACGACGGGCTTGCGGGGCTCTTCGCTGATGGACAGGCTCATCGCGCCATCGGGACGGGCGGTGAACCCGATGCTGCCGCCGCTTGCGCCCACGCCGGTGATGCCGAGCATGGCACTGCCGTCAGCCGCTGCCTGGCCCGCTATGCGCCCCGTTCCCGTTCGGTCAAAGAGGTTGAAAAACGCCGACCCATCCGCCGCGACACCCGCTGCGACCGCCGGCTTGCTGTTCTCGCCCAGCAGCCGCAGCCGAGGGCCGTCAGGCGCCATCCCCAAGGTCGCTCGCGGTCTCCCTCTCTCGTCCACCACCCGGAACTCGCGGGCCTCGACCACCTGCGTTCCCCTCGGCTGCGCCCACGCCCAACTGCCCATTGCGAACTGAGCCAGGGCCCCACCGATCAGCGACGCGACTGCAACAACGACCATCGTCATGACCGAGCGAAATCGACTCATCCCGCCCACCTCCTGCCCATCATCTCCCGGCTCACCCCGGGAGCCTATGCCGAGACTCAGCTACAGCGTCGATCCCCTGCTCCGCACTTCTCTCAGCCCGAGATTCGCGATCGACGCAAGGGCTCCTGCCAAGGACCCTTCGGCGGCAGGAAGGGCGGCCGCACGCCCGAGGTGAATCAGGCCCTGTTCGTGCACAGAGATGGGCACTGCCCGCACTCGGGAATGCAGCGCCTTAGTGACAGGTCGCCATCTGCATGGACTTCCGAGCCGAAACACAGGTTCGCCGGATTCAGGGGAGAGCGCCAAGTGAACGAGAGGCCTCCTGGCAGTGCATGGAGTATTAGCTCACGCAGCCTTCCAGGCCGGCAGTACGTGGATTCACGCCGTGCTGCGGCGATTCTGTCTCGCCTGGCCTGGGCGCTCGCGCTTCTTGGGGTCGGCGCTCAGCTGGCGGCAGCCGCCGTCTCTCTGCGGCACCATGGGGCAACCACAGAGGGGAGCCAGGCGGAGCTGCCTCCCGCGCCCTCGGTCGCCGTGAGCACTGCACCGGCGCGACAGACGGAGGCCGGTCCGCCTGTGTCGCCGGAAGCGCCGGACAACGAGGCGGGCAGTGCCTCTGACCAGCCCAAAGCGGGCGAGACACCCCGCAGCAACAGTGAGACGCCCACACCCGCCGTCAAGAAGCCAACCGAACCCAGGCCCGCTGCTCGCGCGGCGGCGCGAGAGACGGTTCTGACCCGGGGGAAGACAACTCAGAAGCTCGTGTCTCTCACCATCGACCTTGGTGAGACGGCTACCCGCCCCGCGGTCACGGAGATTCTCGACTATACAAAGCAACATCACATCCCGTGCGCGTGGTTCGTGACGGGCTGGTTCATCAGGAAGTTCCCGGACCTCGTCGAGCGGTTCGCCGCTCGCGGTGATGAGATCGGCAATCACACGGACACACATCCGCATTGCACAAACGTGGGGAAGGCCAGGCTCGAACGCGAGTTGCGCGCTGTGGAGGATGGCCTTGAGAAGCTGGATCTGCGCATCACGACGCCTGCGTTCTTCCGGCCGCCCTTCGGTGAGTACGACAAGAGCGTGGTGAAGACAGCCGCCTCGCTGGGCTATACGACCGTCACCTGGACCGCAACCAGCACCGACTACGAGCGCAACGCGGACAGCGACCATGTCGCGAAGGTGATCCTCAAGCACACCGTGCCCGGCGCGGTCATCCTGACCCATGCCAGTGACGTCTCGCGCAAGACGATCCCGAAGGTCGCGGAGGAGCTGACAGCGAGGGGCTACCGTTTTGTGTCTCTCCGCGAACTGGCAGCTCTCAACGAAGGCGACTGACGCGTTGCGGACGGGCACGGTGGACCGCATCGTACCCGGCGCCCTGAGGCGGCAGGCTGAAAGGCGGACGGGCTCCCGGTGACATGGGAGCCCGTTGGCTACTACTGTGCGGAAGCTTGTACGGAGTTCAGTTAGCGCTCCGGACCGGGTCGACCATGCTCACCAGGCTCTTCACCTTGCGGTCCCTTGTCCCCACCTTGCGGTCCACGCTCCATGCCCGGCTGCTCATGTCCCTTGTCCTGCGGTCCAGGGCCCTTGCCCGGCTGTTCCCCGTCCCAGCCTCGACGCTCACGTTCTCGGTTCTGCGAGCCATAGCCACGACCCGGTCCTACCTGCCCTCTGCCCTGCTCGCCACGGTCCCAGCCCTGACGCTCACGTTCCCGGTTCTGCGGTCCGCCACCCCAGCCTGGACCTTCGCCACCCTTTCCCTGCGGTCCGCGGCCCCAACCCGGCTGCTCAAGCCTCGGCGGCTGAACGGGCTTCTCGACACGCCAGGGGCACGTCCGATCCTGGTCTGGGCCCATTCCCGGGCGTTCCGGGGCCTTCGCTGCCGGCTGGTCGGGCCGCTGGTAGGCTCTCAAGGCGTCGGTGACCAACCGCACGATAGCGTCGATGTTCTGGGCCTGCTCCCGCGGAGCAGGCGGCTTGTCTGCGAAAGCGAAGGTGCTCAGCGAAACGACGAAGATGCTCAAGGCGACGGGTGCTGCTCTTAGGATGCGCGGGTTCTTCACTGTCAGTCATCTCCTTCGTGGATCATCGTGATGTCTGTACAGTACCCCGCGCTCGTGAGCATCTTAGGTGAGCAGATATGAAGAACCTATGTGTATTACTCGGGCTGTCGCGAAGCCGTCCTTCGTGGCAGCGTGAGGGTGAAGAGCGATCCCTTCCCCGGCTCACTGGCTGCCCGGAGGTCGCCGCCATGGAGCTTTGCGATACTGCGAGCCAGGGTGAGGCCCAGGCCGGAGCCGCCTGTCGACCGAGTGCGCGAAGGGTCGGCGCGGTAGAAGCGGTCGAAGATCCGCGGCAAATCCTCCGGTGAGATGCCGACACCCCGATCGCGAACCTGAAGCGAGAGCTCCCCGGGATGGCAGGTCAGGCGGACCGTCACCGGAGCTCCCGCCGGGCTGTACTTGCACGCATTCACCAGCAGGTTGCGCACGGCCCTCTGGAACAGCTCGTCGTCCACCAGGGCGCTGCAGTCGACCTCCTCGGCGGGGAGCACAAGCTCGACCTTCGCCTCCGGGGAGGCTGAGGAGATGGCCTTGACCGCCTGCTGCACCGCCTCGCGCAGGTCCACCTCCTCCAGGGCCAGTTTCATCCCTCCGGCGTCCGAGGTCGCGAGAGTCTGCAGGTCCTGCACCAAGTCCACCAGGCGCATCGTCTCGCGGTGACACGCCTCCAGAGTCTCCTCGTCCGGGGCGAGGACGCCGTCCTGCATGCCCTCGAGGTAGCCGCGCACCGCCGACAGTGGGGTGCGCAGTTCGTGGGCGATGTCGGCGGTGAATTGCCTGCGCAGAACCTCCGCTTCCTGAAGCCGCTCGGCCATCGCGTCGAAGGCCCGGCCGAGCTGTCCGATCTCGTCTCTGCCCTTCAGGTTTGCTCGCACCGTCAGATCGCCGCTACCTAAGACCTCCGCCGACCGTGCCAGACGCCCGAGAGGGCGTGCCAGACTTCGGGCGACCAGCCAGCACGCCAGCACCACAAGCAGCGCTGAGGACAGCCCTGCTCGAAGAATGGAATCGTTGATCTGCCTGCGGAAATCAGCCTCTGCCGGCGACATACCCCACATCGGCCCGGCCAGACGTGCATAGGCTGTACCCACGCGCCTGCCGGAGACCTGGATGGGGATCGTCACCTCCGGCCGGCCCCGGTGGAAGTCTGGCCTGCCTGCTCGCATCACTTCCTTGCCGGTGTCGTCGACGACGATCACATCGTCGGGGCCCATCCCGCGACGCCGGCCGTCTGGTCTGGGTGGCTGAGTGGGCCAGCCACCGTTCTCCCTGTACAGCGCGGCAAGGTCGTCCGCGATCGCCGACCTGCGTTGCTGCTGTCCACGACCCAGGTAGTCCGTGAAGCGCCGATCGAGGAGGAAGTTGACCAGCCCGCCGAGGAGCATCACCGACAGGACCGAGAGCATGCCGAAGGACAAGGCCAGCCTAGACGCGATCCTCATGGTCGCTCACCACGAGCTTGTAGCCCACGCCGAAAACCGTCTTGATGCAGTCGCACCCGAACAGCTTGCGGCGCAGGTTCTTGATGTGGACGTCGATGTTGCGCTCGTAGCCCTCATAGTCGGTGTCGTAGACGGAGCCGACGAGCTGTGCTCGGGAGAAGGCGCGTCCGGGAGCGCGGGCTAGCGCAAGTAGCAGCGCGAACTCCAAGGGCGTGAGCTCGATCTCCTGGCCGTCCAGCGAGACCTCGTGTCGGAGGGAATCGATCCTCAGGCGTCCTCCGGCGAGCGAGACCCGATCGGTCTTCCCGCCGGAGCGCGTGCCGGTGCGTCGCAGGATGGTCAGCGCTCGCTGCACGACCTCCCGGGGGCTGAAGGGCTTGGCCACATAGTCATCGGCGCCGAGGCGCAGGCCCTGAATCCGGCTCTCCACATCGGCGCGGGCCGTCAGCATCAGGACCGGGATCTCCGTGTCCTGGCGGATACGCTCGCAGACTTCCTCCCCACTCATATCCGGGAGCATGAGGTCGAGCACCACCAGGTCCGTGCGACCTTCCAGGGCGAGCTTCAGGGCCTCAGTGCCGCTATCAGTGGTGACGACGACGAAGCCCTCGCGTTCGAAGTAAGGTCTGAGGATGTCGGTGATGGACTTCTCATCGTCCACCAGCAGTATGCGGA
>JBDKVB010000072.1 GCA_039679385.1 Armatimonadia bacterium
TCGTGGGCTCCGACCCGAAGGACGCCTTCGTGTGCGTCACCCCGGCCGCGAGGCTCACCGACAGGGCACTTGTGGACTTCGCCAGTTGCAGGTTCGCTTCCGCCAGCCTTACCCCGGACGCGGAGGCTGCAACCTCAGGGCGCTGCTCCACGGCCTGCTGCACGAGTGTCTGCACGTCTCCCGGCGGTGCCTCGAAGGTCACGCCTTGTGTTACCTCGAGCTCTGTGTCCTGAGGAAGCGTCAAGACACGCTTCAGCCGCGCCTTGGCGTTCTCAATGTTGGTCCGGGCCGAGATGACTTCGCCCTGGGCGGTTGCCAGCTGAGTGTTGGCCTGCACGACCTCAAACTGCGCTACCACCCCACCGTCCGCCAGCTTCTTGCTCAGGTCGAGGTGGGCGGCGACGGCTACTGCCTGCTGCTGAGCGACATCCGCCAGCTGCACAGCCCGCATCACACCATACGCCACTTCGCGAGCAGTGAGGTCCAGCGCCCGCGCTGTCACGTCTGAGCTCAGTTTCGTCAGCTCCAGGGATCGCACCGCCAGGTCCTGAGCCCGCTCAATCCGCTTACCACTGTAGATTGGCTTCACCAACTGGAGTTGCTCGGTCGCGATGTCGGCGCTGCCAAGGCTCATGGACTTGCCCTCGCCCAGACTCACACTGGCAATCGGCCCTCTGCGACCATAGGTGGCCGACGCGGTCAACTGGAAGTCATCGAGCCCGAAGGCCTTGCGCACTTGCGCCTCGGCCTGCCGGATGTCTGTTGCATCGATGCCCAGCTCGAGGCTGTTCTTCACGGCCAGAGCCGCAGCGGCCTCGGGCGTCACAGCGAGAGCGTGACCTGACTTGGTGGTCACAGCCGTCGTAGTCCCGGTAACGCCCGTCGTAGGAGCCTCAGGTGTCGCCACAGCGACGCGGGCGGGTCGGATCACGGACTGGCCTGACGGTGCAGCCGCCGGTGCGCTCGTAGTCGAGCTTGGTACAGGCGTGACTCCGGTGGTAGCCTCGGTCGCGACAGGTTCGGGCTGCTTCGGTGCTGCCGGCGTCGCTTCCGCCGGTGCCTGGGCGATGGTCAGGGGCACCGCAGAGATCACCTTGACCGCGCGGACTCCAATCTGATCCTTAGCCGGTGCAATCGCAGGAGCGGGTGTGATCCTTGCCGCTGGAGCCTCGCTGGTAACAGTCGCCGGTGCTCGAGTCAGGCCCGGCGCGACGACTACCGGGGGCTCGGCGCCGGACAGCACCACAACCCCCGGGAACCCGGCCTCGGGTGCCGAGGCAGTGGAGGTCAAGGGCCTGATGGTGACCGCAGGCATCTGCGGGCCGCTCGCCGTCGGCGAGACTGCACTTGGTCGCGACGTGATGACACCCGGCCGCGCCTCCCGAGGAAGTGCAAGGCCGGTCGAGGTCGCCGTCGGCCCCGACACAACTGCGCGCGCAATCGTAGTCGGCCCCGGAGCGGGCTCCGTGGCCTCGGTGGGCGCCGGGCCCTCTGTGCGCGTCGTGCGCGTCAAGCCGGCCGCCCAGACAGACGAAACGGTCGCAAGGCAGCCTAACACTGCCCACAACCGCAAGGGATGGTAATACCGAGTTCGCACCGAACTTCCTCCTCACCCGTCTTTGCGGGTGGTTTCATCTTCCTGGTCTGCTTCCGCCGCGCTGGCAGCCTCAATCAGAGGCATCAGGTCCTTCACGATTCCCTCCAAGTCCTGGAGGCGCGCAAACAGTATCCCGTGTCCCGACGGCCCCTGGAGAACCAACAGCTTATCGCCGGGGTTGATTCCCAGTTTCTCCCGGACGGCCGCCGGAATCACCACCTGCCCCCGTTCCCCCACCGTCACAGAACCCTGAAATGCATCATCAAGCGACCTTGGCATGCCTTCTCGCCTTTCACCCATCATTTCGCCGCCCTTCATGCATACATGAAATGCATGAATCACCGACGCGTATCATTCTACCCGGGTTCCCGGCGATGTCAAGCAGTGTTCCCCCACCCTTCGACTGGCACCACTCAGGTTCTGCAACATGGCCGCAAAAAACGGGCTGGCCTCGCCGCGTCAAGGTCGGCGAGGCGGGGCGCCTCCCGGCTTGACCGCGCCCTGGACGAGGGGTAACATGGCCCTGTCCCGCACCCGGTGGGACGAAAGGAGTCCCGACATGAGTGCTCTCGTGAGCGTGGTTCACGGCGACGATGTTGCTGCCCTGCTCGATCAGGCGCTGTGCCTCCTCGGCGGCATCGGCAAGTTCGTGAGCCCCGGCGATGTCGTCCTGATCAAACCCAACAGCTTCTCCAAACAGGTCCCCGCCAACGGCAATGTCGCCAAGCCGGAACTCGTGATCGCCCTCGCCAAGCTCGTGCGCGATGCCGGTGCCAGGCGCGTCGTGGTCGGCGAGCGCAACAAGGCGGCCTTCGTCGCCAACTTCGAGAACAGCGGCGTTGAGAAGGTCGCCGAGTTCCTCCCCTTCGAGGATGCCGAGACCGTCTCCGTCACGGTGCCCAACGCCAAGGCGCTTCAGACCACCGTCACAGTGCCCAAGATCCTGCTGGACTGCGACAAGCACATCACGGTCCCCGTGGGCAAGACCCACTGCGGCGCCGGAGTCACTGCCTGCATCAAGAATGCCATGGGCCTCATGGTCGGCAGCGAGACCATCAAGTCCCATGCCTACGGGATCTGCAATGTCCCCCTGGACATCAACACCCTCAAGTGGCCGGTCCTGGGCGTCGTCGACATGATGGTCTCCCAGGAGGGCAACTTCCCCGGCCCCACGATGACGCCCGTGCCCATGGGTGTGATCGTGGCCAGTGGCGACATCATCGCCGCCGACGCTACCTGTGCGCGGTTGATGGGCTACGATCCGCGCGATGTGTGGATGATCCGCTCCGGTGCACTCCGCGGCCTTGGGAAGATGGCCGAGGAGGATATCACCGTCGTCGGAGAAGACATCGCGCGTGTGGGCAAGAAGCTGACGGGCGTCATCTTCGATCCCACTGAGTTCGGAGACCGCGTGAACTTCTGCGTGGATCTACGCTGTCGTTTCTGCGCGCAGGACGTAACCTCCTTCCTGCGCAGTGACGCCGGCAAGGAACTTATGGACAAGCTGGGCCGATTCAACGTCGTCGTCGGCCCGGTGCCCGAGGCGAAGATCGACGAAAGCCTGCCCACCCTGGTCATCGGCAACTGCAACGCCTGGCTTATGGACCTTGGCCCCTTCGTCCACGGCTGCCCACCGGCGGTGTGGCAGATTGCCCAGCAGGGCAAGCGCCTCCTCTAGTCCCCGCCCTGCACCAACTGAGCCCAGAAGCAAAGAGACGGCCCTTGTGGGTCGTCTCTTTTTGCTGTGCCGTCCTGGTTGCCCGCTCGGCGGGCCTTACTTGATGCCCTTCAGGTGTCGGTCGAAGAAGGCGAGGGTCATCTGGTCGACCTCGCGACTGGTCGGCTCCGTGGGAGTCTGCGGCCCCCATCCATGCCCACCACCCTTAACCGGGACGAAGGTCGACTCTACGCCCGCCTTCTGCAGGGCGGCGTAGAGCAACTCGGACTGGTTGAAGGGCACGGTCTGGTCCTTGTCCCCGTGGAAGATCAGGAAGGGCGGATCGTTCTTATCTATATAGGTTATCGGGTTGGCCGCCCGGCACTTGTCGGGGTTGTCTGCGATGGGGCCGCCGATCAGGAGGGCTTCCGGCGAGTTGGCCCCCATGTGGTTCATGGTGCTGGGGAACTTGCCGATCTGGGTGAAGTCCGTCGGGCCGAAGAGGTCGACCACGCACTGCACTGCACTGGAGAAGTCGGGGTTACCGCCGGGTCCTTCCAGCTCCTTGACGCCGCCCGAGGTGCCCAGCAGCGCCACCAGGTGACCTCCGGCCGAGCTTCCCCAGCAGCCAATCTTGTTCGGGTTGAGGTGGTACTTCTCAGCGTTGGCACGCAGGTAGCGGATCGCCGCCTTGCAGTCCTCGATCTGCGCCGGGAACTGCGCCTCGCGACTGAGGCGGTACTCGAGGCTGGCGGTGAAGTAGCCCCTCTGGGCCAGGGGGATGTTCCGACCGGGGTTGTTGTCGCCGGAGACCCAGGCGCCGCCGTGGATCCACACCACGACCGGCATCGGCGCCTCGGGAATCACTTTGGGCCGCACGAGGTTCATCTTCAACGGCCTGCCACCACCCGTCCCGAAGACGACGTCCGGCAGCAGCTCAACGTTGTCAGGCAAGGCGCGAACCCCCTGGGTGGGAGCAGGCGCCGGCTGGGAATGGGCTCGGGCAATCAGTACCCCCAGCGCCAGCAGCAAGCAACCGACGATCAGCGGCAACCGCTTTGCAGAACCGGGAACTCCCAGCATGGCAGCACCCCCAAAGCATTGTGCTTCGTGTCTTTGGACGCTTCGGGGGCCCGCAGGTTCTCGCAATCTGCCTGGCCCTCAGGCCTGTACACCGGCTCCGGCAAGAGCATCGGCCAGTTGCAGGATGGTCTCGATCCGCAGGTCGGCGTTGACGTCGCCCTCGTCGTTGTCCAGCAGCACCGTGAGCATCCCCAGCTTGATCGCCGGTTCCAGGTTGCGCGGGTTGTCCTCCACCAGGGCGATCTGCTCTGGTGGCAGCGCCAGCGTCTGCACGATGTGCTCGTAGATCGCCTCCTGCGGCTTGCACTGCCAACCGTTGTACTCGATGTCGAAGACGCGCTGGAAGTGCCGACTGACGCCGAGGGTCTGCAGCACCTTGCGTGCATAGACCTCGGTGGCGTTGGTGAAGACGTGCAGCTCGGCCTGGAACCGCGACAGCATCTCCGAGAGCTCCGGCGAAGCCTCCAGACACCCGGCGGGGTCGACCTGACTGACGGCCCAGTCATACAGCGGCTTGGGCGGCAATCCGTACTCAGCCTCCAGGCCCTTGGCCGTCGTCCCGTACTGCCGCCAGGTTCGGACTCGAAGCGCATCGGCCTGGGCAAAGGGCAGGCCCAGGTTGTCCATGATCCACTGCGTGATCCGCTCATCCACCACCCGCTGCAGGCCGGCGGAGGCGTCGTAGAGGGTATTGTCGAGATCGAAGAGAATAGCGTGGATAGTGCGGGGCATGGCTGAAGCATAGCGGCAAACCTGCGAGCCGGTCAACCGACCCGTCGCCCTGGCCCGCGCCGAAGGGGCACGCGCAGGAGGCAACGCCATGGAGTACCTACAGCAGAAGAACCTGCGGGAGATCGAAGGGCTCAATCAGCGTGGCGGGCCGACGCTCAGCTTCGTCGATCTGGTTCGTGCGGGAACGATGAGCCCCGAGTTGGTGGCCTACTGCTGGACCGCGATCGCCCGGGGCGCCTCCTTCCTCACTGCCGCCGGTCCCGGTGGCGCGGGCAAGAGCACGGTGCTGGCCAACCTGCTCGGGCTGCTTCCTCCGCACGAGGAGATCGTCACCGTCACCGACCCGCAGATTGTCGATGACACGCTCCCCAGTTGCTACCTGGCGCACGAGATCGGCGCCGGCCACTGGTACGGCTACATCTGGGGTCGGCAGGTCGCGGACTTCTTCGGCCTGATGGCCGGTGGCAGTCGCATCGCCGGTTGCTTGCACGCCGACGAACTCGACGAGCTGGTCCGCATCCTCACCACTCCGCCGCTGGAGGTCCCGCTTGACCACGTGAACTTGCTGGACCTCCTCCTGTTCATCCACGTCGAGCGCGGGTACCGGCGCCGCGTGGTGCAACTGTGGGAGAGCACCGACAGCGGGCACCGCCTGGCCTTTGCCTGGAACGCGGAGACGGACACGATCACCCAGACAGGTGCGTCCGTTCTCCTGCCGCGCCTCGGAGCGACGAAGGCCGACTACGAGCTTCGCCTCAACCAGGTCAACCAGATCCTTGCCGACGGCGAGGAGAGCTTCGAGGGCGTCCGCCGCGGTGTGCTGAGAGCCTACGCTCAGCAGTGAGTACAGACACGAAACCGGGGCCTGCACAGCTCCTGCGCACAGGCCCCGGGGTCCAGAGACGGTTCGGTTCTGCAGCCTCTCCCCTACTTCACCCCACGCGCCTGCAAGGCCTCAATCATGTCGGCAACCTCGTCGCGTCGCGACTGAAGCAGCGACGCCGACTTGCTGTACTTGTTCATCGCCGTGGACAGCGTGGTCGGCACGCGGCACAGCTCCTCGGCCTGACTGAGCATCTCCTGCGGAGGACGCTGGTTCGCAGGGAGCTGCCGAGCACTGTCAACCAGGCGCGACAGCAGGGCCAGGTACTCGTAGTCCTCGATGCCGTCACGGAGACATTCCAGCCGAATCGACGGCCAGGGCTTGCGCTCATTTCCGGGGTAGATCAGCATCCCGTCGCCGTTGTCCTTGAAGCTGTTGTAGGTGCCCAGGTCCTTCAGGTGGATGGGCACCTCCGGGAAGCAGGGCTTGCCTGAAGCAACATTCGGCAGGCCGTCCCAGTAGCACACGCACCAGTACAGGAAACCAGTGGCTCCTGCCTGACGAAGCTGCCAGAACAGCAGCCGGTGGTCGGTCGCCGGCTGGTCGATGAAGAAGTTGGCATAGGGCGGCTTCGGCGAGCAGCACGTGTAGGCCCAGAGCGTGTCACCCGCCGCCAGTCGCTCGCGGTAGAAGTCGGAAGTCAGCGCCGGAGTCAGCGGGCACCAGATGTCGACCAGGCCGGCAAGCTGACGCGGGTTCGGGTCACCGATCGTCTGCATGATCGGGTACCCCGGCGCGGACTCATGGATGCGTCGGTAGCCCTCTGCAAGGAAGGGGTAGTCCTTCGCGCCGGGCTCGTCGTAGCCGTACACGTGCAGTTGGCCGGGCAGCTTCTGACGCTCCCACTCCTTCGCATACGCCGCCACCAGTTGCGCGTGCTCCGCCGGTCCCTTCTCGGCATCGACCCTACCCAGCGAGACCGAGGAAGGCACGCGGAACACGCTCATCGACAGCGGCGAGAAGTACTTCGGAGCGACCTGCTCGACGGTCTGGTGCAGGGCGCTCAGGTCAACCTTCAGCTCCCCGTTCTCTTCCTTGTGGGACACGTACTCGGCGCCGATATTCTTGACCCCGAGGCGGTACTTGCCCAGGAACTCGCACCACTCGCGGAACATCTCGATGGGCATGTTGTCCCGGTAGGGCGCGGTTCCCCACCACCACTTCGACAGGGTGCTCGCGTACAGCCCGAAGGCCGTTGCCAGCGTCCCGGGCCTCGGCAAGGAGAAGGACCTCACCCGCAGTTGCACTGGCACAGTCACTGCACTCTTGTCGCTGCGCAGCGTGACCGTACCCGAGTACACGCCCGGCTGAGTACCCGCAGGGACCTCCGCACTGAACCACAGGGGCTGGCGCTGTCCGGCAGAGACGTCCACCGGTCCCGCCGGAAGGAGCGGATCGGGCCACCATCCGACGAAGTCCGTCGGATAGTCAGGCTTCGCGGTCTCGACGAAGCCAACTCGGTACCAGGTCAGCGGCACTTCGCCACCAGGGCCCTTCAGAGCCGGGGCTACCACCTTGAGGCCCTTCACGTTAGCGGCACCGGGGATGACCACAAGCTGGAAGGACTCCGTCTCATCACCGGCAGCCGTTAGCGCGACCTTCTGCAGCGGAACCTCGCCCTGCACCGGCTCGGTCTGTGGGACCTTCTGGAGTGCCGAGGTGACGACCACCCGGAACTCGCCGGTGGTTGCCGCAGGCTCGAGAGTGAAGAGACCTTCCAGCGCCACCTTGCGCGCCTGCTCCAGACGGTCCTGCAGCCCGGCCAATTGCTCGAGGTTGATCTCCGAAGCCGGATCGGCCATGCGGTCCGCCTCAGCCTTGGCCTCGGCGATCAACTGCTCCACCTTCGGCAGGTGCGAGGCCGGAACGGAGATCTGCTTGAGCTCTTCCTGCAGGGCCGTCCGAGCCTGGGCGAACTCCGCGAGCCGCTGTGTCAGCCCGCGGCGGTAGTAGGGAGTAAGGTCAGGGGTCAGAGTGACATCGCCCAGTCGTCCGGCGTTCTCGGAAGCTCCCAGTGACCAGGTCACATCCTCGCTGCGAGAGGCGCGGTGGAAGGCCAGGTTCAGCCCCCAGACCTTGCCTACACTCAGATCGAGGTCCAGTGCCGAGAGAGGTATCGAGACTTCGGCAGACCAGGTGTCGCCGCTGATCTGCACCGCGCTCTGAGCGCCGGAGTCCCAGACCTGCCCATCGCCACGGGTGGCAAGGACCGTTCCCGCAGCATTGACCTGGAGGCGGAAGGGGTTCTTGCGCTGATGGCTCGGGTCGAGCTGCAGCTCCACGTAGTCACCGGCGACGGTCTGCTTGCCCGGCACCAGACCCTTCACAACAGACAGCGGGCCCGTCTTCGGACTGCGGAAGGCCACGTAGACTCGGTTGTTGTCATAGGCGACCCAGGCCCGAGGCTGCGGATCTGCCAGGCCTGTCCCCGGCTCCACCACGAAGGTCCGGACGCAGTTGGCCGAGGTCCAGCAGTCGTCGCTCAGGTGGCCGTCGATCAGAGGCGTGCCTGCGGCGGCCGTCATCTCCGGCGTTCCCACCAGGGCCACATCGTCGTACCAGGTGGTTCCCTCGTCACCGGCGTAGAGCGCGATGCCCATATTCACGGCGTCGGGCGGCACCGGCACATACTGCCGCACGTAGGTCCAGTCCTGGGCGGTTGACGGCACCGGCACCGGGACAAAGCCCACGTGGCCCTTGTCGGCGCGGTAGAAGTGGCAGCCGGTCCCGATGGGTCGGGCGCGGTCGATGCGGATCCAGTAGGAGAAGATGAGACTGGAGCCGCCCTTCACGGGCACGGTGTACTTCATCCACTGCTGCGTCGCCTTGCCGGACGGATGGGGCTCGTCGCTGATGACCGCACCGCTGGCCTTGCCGGAATGGAAGATCCCGCGGTCGAGGCGATGATGCCCCCACTTCTCGGGCTTGGGCGGGAAGGGATCCCAGAAAGTCGGCATGTCCGTCCCTTCCTCGAAGCCGCCATTGCGGACGAGGGTGTACAGAGCGCTGACCTCGGGCGCGATCGGCTGCATGGGGGCAGGCTCCTCTCCGAAGGCCATGCCGCTTGCCACCAGAAGGGTTAGCAGCAGGCCGGGCAGGATCACCGCAGGTGCGTATCCAGGGGCAGGTCGATGCATGACTGACGTCCTCCCGGGTGTGCGCACAACTGGCTCACTAGCCGCTGCGCGCTTCGTCGTTCTTGGTCTCTTTGGCCGCACGCGCGATGGCTTCTTCCGCCACCCGCGCGACTTCCTCAGGCCTGGCAAGGCAACTGAACTCAAGGGGATTCGGTGTTGCCACAAAACGCAGGCTCCCGACGGCGCCGCCGGTCTTGACGACCTGGGTCACCTTCTCGAGCTTCACGCTGTGGACCTCGATGCTCTTCCTGCCACTGCGCACCAGGGCCCGGCGGTTCGTGATCATGTACTCGACGTTGGGCTCTTCGGCCGCCGCAACGATAAGGGGGCCGAAAGCCAGTGCAAAGCCGACCGCCATGAAGGGCAGGCCCCACAGCGGGAACAGGATACGGAACACGAGACTGTCCGCCGGCTTGCCGCCGAGCGCACCCGAGGTGCCCAGGAAGGCCATTAGGGTCCAGAAGGCTGAAAAGGTGAAGAAGACCATCCCGAAGCAGCCTCGCGGCCAGTTGCGCAGGATGTAGCGCGAGCGTACCGGTCGGCCTTGCCACTGCACCGTTTCGCCCGGCTCAAGCTTCTCCTGCAGATGAACCGCGAGATCCTGCGGCCAGCCCTCATAGCTCATGGTAAGGTCCTTCCCCTGTGAGCTCGCTGACGCCCCCTTCGCCAAGAGTTGTGCGATCCCTTGCAGCAGGCAGGATTCCGTCCTGGCACCGGGGAAGCTAGGAACTGAGGTTCCTGATGCTCCTACTGGTGAGGTGCTCAACATGACTGCAAACTTCGAGCCCGTCAGGCTATGTTTGGTGGGCGTATCCAACTTCGCAGAAAGCCACGCCGGCTCCGTTCGCAAGATGGAGGAGGAGGGCTTGGCCAAGCAGACCTGCGCCCTCGTCCGCAGCCCGCAGAAGTACGCCGACGCCGTGGCCAAGTACCAGGAGCGCGGTGTGAAGGTCTACTTCACACTCGAGGAGATGCTGCGCGAGGAGCAGGGCAAGACCGAGCTGATCACGCTGCCGATCGCCATTCCCGACCACGCCGCGGTGTCCATCGCCTGCATGGAGGCCGGGTACAACGTTCTGTGTGAGAAGCCGCCTGCTGCGACCATCGAGCAGATCGACGCCATGATCGAGGCCCAGAAGCGCACCGGCAAGATGTGCGCCATCGGGTTCCAGAATCAGTCCAAGAACACCGTCCGCGCGCTCAAGCGAGCCATCTGCGACGGCCGCCTCGGTGACATCCAGCACATCGAGACCATGGCCACCTGGGTCCGCCTCGAGACCTACTACGAGCGCAACGACTGGGCGGGCAAGCTCCTCTTCTTCGGCAAGTACTGCCTCGACGGCAGCGCCCAGAACGCCCTGGCCCACTACCTGTACAACGGGCTCTACTGGGCTTCGCCCAAGTGGCTGCACGCCGCCTCGCCGGTCAAGGTCCGTGGCGAGGTCTACCATGCACACCCGATCACCAGTGAGGACCTGTCCGGGATTCAGGTCGAGACCGACACCGGCGTCCTCGTGACCTACCTCGTGACCCTCGCCGGCTGGGAGCACTCTGGCCCGATCTCGAAGGTCTACGGCACCAAGGGCTGGGCGGAGTGGGCGATGAGCGGCTCGACGGTGTTCCACTTCGATGATGGCACCACAGAGACGGTGGAGTTCGACGGCAACGCGGAGCACCACGAGGTCTTCCGCAACGCCATCCGCTACCTGCGCGGCGTGGATGCGGAGCTCAACTGCCCGGTCGAGATGACCCGGCCCCACACCGTGGCACTGAACGCGGCCTTCGAGTCCAATGGTGCGCCGCAGCAGATTCCGGCGGAGTACGTGACGCGCGAACCGCGCAACGACACGATCTTCACGGCCATCAACGACATTCCCGAGGTCATCCGACAGGGCTATGAGCAGGGCAAGCTCTACAGCGACCTGGGAGTGCCCTGGGCCAGGGCAACGCGCTGGGTCGACACACGGGACTACCGGGCCTTCAGGCCTTCCTTCTAGCGACACCGAAGCAGACCAAAGCCGCCGCAGTAGCCGCACGAGAGTCTCGTCGCCTCGGTTGACGAGAAAAGGTGTCGGCCTGCGGCGGCTTTTCTGGTATCCTTGGGCCTTGTGCTGGCGATCTGGCCGGTGAAGGTACCTGCAATCTGTGAAGACCTGCCTGTGGGGATGACCCTTTGGATCTGTTCGGTTTCCTGCTCGCCCTCGTGTCGATGGTGCTCTTCGGCCTGTACATGGTCCCGCGCAAGCTCTGCGGTCTGCGGGACTTTGCTTTTGTCCTGAGCATGTGCGTCGGCACCGTCGTGTCTACGCAGATTGCGGCGCTGCTGGTTCATCGCGGTTGCCTGCCGCCGGTAGCTCCCGGAGCTGCCCTGCTGGCGCTCTCTTCCGGGCTGGTATGGACCCTCGGGATGCTGTCCTACACCCTCTCCGTCACCCACATGGGCCTGGCCCTTGCGACACCGATCAAGAACACCACGGCGGTAGTCGGAACCGTCTTCGGCCTGGTCGTGTTCTCCGAATGGAGAGAGACGAGTCCCTGGCTGGCCCTGGTTGGTAGCCTGCTTGTGGTGGCCTGCGCGGTGATTCTGGCGCAGACCGGCACGAAGAACGGGAGCAAACCGGAAGGACCGGAGGAGGCTGGAGAGGGCGCCGGCGAGCCGGAGCGCAGTTCCGTCAACGCAGCGGGCGTGTTCTGGGCGCTGATGGCCGCCCTAGGCTTCGCCTTCTACGCGGTACCCTTCAAGTTCGCGCAGCGGGCCGGTCTGGACAGCTACACTCTGACCGCCCTGACCGGTCTGGGCACCCTCCCGGGCGCCGCTTGCTTGTTTCTGTTCTTCAGCCGGGGTCGTCGCGGGTGGCTGCGGGCGCCGCTGTCGGATCACCTCTATGCGGCGCTCTGCGGAGTCATCTGGTCGGCAGCCACCGTCACCATGGCCGAGGCAATCCTGCGCATCGGCCTGGCAGTAACCTGGCCGGTAACGAACCTCAACACCATCGTGACCGTGGCCGCAGGCATCCTGTGGTTCCATGAAATCGATGCCCGCAAGCATGCACGGACCATCGCCATCGCCATGGTCTGTGCCACCGTCGGTTCCCTGCTCCTGGGAGTGGCCCGTGGATAGCTCCATCCAGACCTTCCTGTCCAGACTGCGTTCGCGTCTCACCTGCGGCCGCTGCCTGTGGCTGCTCCTGGCCCTCTCACTGCCCTTGGTCCACCTTGCCCTCGACCCGCTCACTGAGCCCGCACGACAGGCAATGTTGCGGGTGCCCGGCCTGGGCTGGGTCATGGAAGTCGTGCGCTGCTTCGGCAAGTTCGAGACCCAGACGGCCATGCTGCTCACTGCCTTCCTGGTGATGTGGCTCGCCCGCTGGAAGCCTGCGAAGCGCTGGCTGCTTGTCACGGTCCTTGCACTGCTGGCGACCGCGATTGCCACCAACGGCCTCAAGCTGATCGTGCGCAGGGAGCGGCCCAAACCGGTGAGCAGCCAGATCACCACCACCAATGAGATACAGGACATCGCCACGGGCAAGCGTATGTCCTTCCCCTCCGGCGACACCGCCTCCGCCTTCGCCATCGCCCTTGTACTGGGCGCTTTCGTCCCCTCGCTGGGGCCGTGGTCGGTGCTCATGGCCTGTCTGGTGGGCGTCTCGCGAGTGTACTTCGGCTGCCACTACTGGGCGGATGTGCTTGGGGGAGCGCTGGTCGGCGTCGCGATGACGGTCCTGGTTCTGCGCTCTGCCCGTCGGCGCGGCTGGCTCCCAGAGCCGAGGTAGCCCGGCAAGGGATTCTCCTCACGACGGCGAAAAGCCCCGCCGTACTTCCGCGACACGACGGCCGACGGATTGCCCCGCGCGGACACCCCATCGGCCTGACACCAAGGAGATCACCATGGCAAAGCTACGCGTCGGAGTCATCGGCACCGGTAAGAAGAAGCAGCGCGGCGACCGCTTCGGCTACGCAATGGCCTATCAGCACGGCAACGCGTACCAGAAGCTCGACAGTTGCGAGATCGTTGCCTGCGCGGACATCATGGAGGAGAACGGCCAGGCCTTCTCAGAGACCTACGGCGGCTGCAAGGTCTACACCGACTACAAGCAGATGCTGGAGGCCGAGAACCTGGATGTCGTGAGCGTCTGCACCTGGATGCACCTTCACGAGGGCATGGTGCTGGATGCCTGCCGGGCCAAGGTCAAGGCGATTCACTGCGAGAAGCCCATGGCCAACACCTGGGGTGGCGCAAAGCGGATGGTTGCTGCCGCCAAGGAGAACGGCGTCCAGCTCACCTTCAACCACCAGCGCCGCTATGGCGCGCCCTTCGTGATGGCCAAGAAGCTCCTCGATGACGGCGTCATCGGCCAGCTCGAGCGCATGGAGACCGGCGCCGGGAACGTCTACGACACCGGCACCCACTTCATGGACATGTTCAGCTTCTTCAACAACGAGCAGCCGGCGAAGTGGGTCATCGCGCAGATCGACTACCGGACCGAGAACCTGGTCTTCGGCGGCGCCTGCGAGAACCAGAACCTCGTGATGGTCGAGTACGCCAACGGCGTGTTCGGGATGTCGGCGATGGGTGCCGGCGGCGCCAGCCCAATCCCCTGCGCCGACCGCATCATCGGCTCCGACGGCGTGATCGAACTCGGCGTCAACCAGGGACCGGCTCTGCGCTACCGGCCGGCCGGCGACAAGGACTGGACCGTTCCCGACACCCAGGGCGAGAGCATCCACGGCCCCGGGTTCATCGACCGCGCTCTGGCCGACGTCATCAGTTGTCTGCTCGAAGGCCGCAAGTGCCAGCTCGACGCGGAGAACGCTCTGATCGTCACCGAGATCATCTTCGGCACCTACGAGTCCAGCCGCCGCCGGGGACGCGTCGACTTCCCGCTGGAGATCGACGACAACCCGCTCGAGTCCATGGTCAAGAGCGGCGAGCTCAAGCCCGGGAAACCTGCCTAGCCTGCGGGCAACCGCCGCAGACTGCCCTGGCAGCTTAAGCCAGACTTAACGTGCCTCTAGCTCCAGCATAAGCGGCAGCCTGTATCCTTCACCTCAAGTGCGACACGGCCGGGCCCTCCTCTCCCCAATCGGCGAGGAGGGCCGACGGCCAGATCCTGGAGGTAGTCTTGGGATGAGGCCCCCCTTCGTCTGCTGTGCTCTGCTCTTCGTCCTTCCTCTGTTCGTTCTTGCCGCTCCCGGTCAGGCTGAGCCCGCTTCCGTGAGCGCCGACCGTGTCTACGTCGATGCGGTGCTCGACGGCCTGGTCAAGGCGGGTGTCCTGACGGCCGCTCAGGCAGCCTCCATCAAGGAACAGGCGAGTGCAGCCGCAGCCCAGGCTGCCGCTGCTCCTGCCGCGGTTGCCGTCACACCACCTCCATCAAAGCCCGCGTCCAAGAAGTGGTACGACACCGTCAAGATCAGCGGGTACTTCCAGGGCCGGTGGACCGACTACCTCGACGACCAGGAGAAGTCGGCCGACGCAAACACCAAGGTGGAGGTCGGCAACGAGTTTCAGGTCCGCCGGGCACGCACGAAGTTCGAGTTCACGCCCACCGACGACGCGCGGGTTGAGATCGAGGCCGACTGGGGCGATGAGAAGCCGACGGTGAAGGCCGCTTTCATCGAGAACGCCCTGTCGCCGAAGGGCTGGTGGACCCGCCTCGGGCAGCAGAAGGTCCCCTTTGGCTTCGAGCTGGTTCAGTCCTCGGGCACGCGCCTTCCCTTCGAGTCCAGCAACCTGGTCCGCCGCGAGTTCCCCGGCGAGTACGACACGGGTCTGGTCGCCTTCTGGACGCGCCCGCAGGACCGCGCACTCTTCGCAGCGGGCAAGTCCTCCGCCTGGGCGCCGGGTGATCAGGGCACCTTCGCCCTCGGTGTCTTCAACGGCCAGGGCACCAGCGACAAGCCCTGGGGAGACACCCAGACCGGCGACCTCAACGACAGCAAGCACCTTGTGGCCCGCTATGCTCGGCCCTTCACCTGGAGGGGCGATGCCTACGCCGAAGTCGGCGCCAGCTACTTCACAGGCAGCTACTACTCCGTGAAGGCGCAGCGCAACTACGACGACAACCTTCTCGGCCTACACGCATACCTGGCGCCCGATCCCCTGGGCCTGCAGGCCGAGTACTACACTGGCGAGACCGAAGGCGACGACCTCCAGGGCTGGTACGCAATGGGCCTGTGGCGCACCGGTCCGAAGGCGACGGCATACCTTCGCTACGATGACTACGAGGGACGCCGCAAGGGGAACGGCACCAGCCCCTACGACCGGCACCGCACGGGAGTAGGCTATGCCTACCAGGTTGACTCCAAGGTCCGTCTGACCGCGCAGTATGACCTCGAGCGGCTCGAGACCACCAACAAGGACAACGATCAACTGGGGATGCAGCTCCAGGTCAGCTTCTGATCGGCAGAGGGCGCTCCCGCAGCGCTACCCTCACGGAGACAAGGGAGACGAGGCCCCGGCGTGGAACAGGGCCTCGTCTTTCACTTTGTAAGGGAGGACCTTTGACATGTCCCCTGCGGCACTCAGAGCGTGGGCTCTCCCGATGTTGGTGGTCGTGGCTGTGGGCGGTGTCCTGGTTCCCGCCATGGCCGGCGAGGTCAAGCTCTACGTTGCCCGGGGCGGCAACGACCAGGCGACCGGAAAGCTACCCGATCCCCAGGGCATCAACGGCCCCTTCGCAACCCTCCAGCGCGCCCAGCAAGAGGTGCGGCGACTCCGGGCCGGCTCACCGCAGGACGCGGTGATTGTCTTCGTCCGTGGCGGCACTTACGAGCTTCCCGCGGCTCTGCAGTTCGGGCCGGAGGACTCCGGCACCTCGACCGCTCCCGTCACCTACCGCGCCTATCCGGGCGAGAAGCCGCTTCTGGTCGGTGCACGCAAGATCACGGGCTTCCATCCCTACAAGGGCCAGATCCTCCAGGCCAGCCTGCAGAACACGCCGCTGGCCAAGACGGTCTTCCGGCAACTGTTCTTCCGTGGCGAGCGCATGGTCATGGCCCGTTGCCCGAACGTAGACCCCTCGGACCCTCACGGCGGGAAGTGGGAGCATGTGGCTGCCGTTGACGGTGACCAGGTGCAAGACCACTTCACCGCCATGCCGGGCGTGGTCAAGGACTGGACGAAGGTGAGCTACGCCGAGGTCGGCATCTTCCCCCAGCATGACTGGGCCTGGAACATACTTCGAGTCAAGTCGGCCGACAAGGCAGAGGGCACCGTCACGCTCGCCGGCAAGACCTCCTACGATATGCGCGTGGGCGACCGCTACTTCGTCCAGAACCTGCTCGAGGAGCTCGATGCACCCGGCGAGTGGTACCTGGACCGCGACACGTCCACGCTCTACTTCTGGCCACCGGCGGACGTGAACACCGGCGAGGTTCTCGCGGCCGTCATGGATAGCGTGGTAGTCATCAAGGGTGCCCGCTATGTGAATCTGCGCGGGTTCACTGTGGAGGCCTGCGACGGCGACGCGGTGGTGCTCGATGGGTGCGAGAGGTGCGAGGTTGCCCAGTGCACGGTTCGGAACTGCGGCGCCTGGGGAGTGCGCATCAACGGCGGGACCAACTCCGGTGCCTTCGGGAACGACGTCTACGCCACAGGCTCGGGCGGCATCTCGCTCAGCGGCGGCGACCGCAAGACCCTCCAGCGTGGCGACAACTACGCGACGAACAACTACGTACACCATGTGGCCGCCTTCAACCGGACCTACAACACCGCCATCAATTGCAGCGGCGTGGGCAACCGGGCCGACCACAACCTCATCCACGATACGCCCCACGCAGGGATGACCCTGAGCGGGAACGACAACCTCGTCGAGTACAACCTCGTGCACCACACGAACCTGCAGTCGGCAGACACGGGCGGCATCTACTTTTGCTCCCGCGACTGGACCCAGCGCAACAACACCATCCGCTACAACATCTTCCACCACTGCGGCGGGTACGGGAAGATCAACTCCTGGTCGCCGGTCTCGAAGGGCAAGATCGGCTTCCACTACCCGGGCTTCACCTGGGGCATCTACCTGGACGACCCGACAACCGGCACGCTGGTGTACGGCAACATCCTCTGGAGCGTGCCCATCTGCGCCCTGCACAACCACGGGGGACGCGACAACACCTGGGAGAACAACATCCTCGTCGACTGCCCGGCAATCAACGAGGGGATGCTCGCCCCGAACTGGGGAGAGTGGCCCAGCATTTACCAAAAGCTGCGGGACAACCGGCAGCCCGGCTCGCCCTACCTGGAGCGCTACCCGGAACTGGCGGACTACAAGGACACTCGTCCCGAGGAGATGAGCGGCGTCCGCTTCCTGCGCAACATCGTCTACTACACGGAAGAGGGTACCCGTTGGCTCCGCGAGGAGAACCAGAGTGGCTGGCAGGGCGGGCAACTGCTCTACCAGTTGCGCATGACGAAGGAAGACTTCGCCAAGAACGAGTGGGACTACAACCTGGTCTATGCGCCGCCGGGGATGGAGGTCAAGGTCCGGCTGGATCGTCAGCCGGACATCAACGAGCTCATGGGCTGGGAGAAGTGGCGCAGCCTCGGCGTTGATCAGCACTCGGTGCTGGCAGACCCGCTCTTCGTGGATGCGGCGAATCACGACTACCGTCTGAAGCCCGAGTCGCCGGCGCTCAAGCTCGGGTTCCAGCAGATCCCGACGGACCGCATCGGGTGCTTCGCCGATGACCGCCGGGCAAGCTGGCCGATTGTCGAGGCTCCCGGCGCCAGTGCCCGGGGCGAGTTCACGACACTCGAGTACGTGGACCTTCCGGGCTACGGTCGCACTCCGGCGCGGGAGGTCAATCCACGCAAGGGTCTGGGGACGCTCGCGGCCAAGCTGGCAGCCAAGCAGCCGATCAAGGTCGCCTACTTCGGCGGCGGGATTCACCCCTCTTCGGGCTGGCGTGCGGAGCTGCTGAAGACCCTTCGCGCTCACTACCCGGGTGTTGAGGTCAGCGAGATCGACGCCGGGATCTGCGATTGCGTCCGTGGTTCGAGCTTCAGCACCTTCCGATTCCGCCATGACGTGCTCGACAAGAAGCCGGACCTGGTGCTGGTAGACTTCGCCTCGGACGACCGAGACATCGCCGACCAGCGGTCCATCTGGCTGTCGATGGAGGGCATCGTGCGCCAGGCCTGGAGCACCGACCCGAAGGTGGAGTTCCTGTTCCTGTACGCCTTCCGCGACGGCTACCAGGCAGACTACCGAGAGGGCATGTCGCCGGTGGTAGTCTCGGCCTACGAACGCGTGTCGGAGCACTACGGCATTCCCTCGATTAACCTGGGGGTGCGCGTGGAGAAGCTGGAGCGCGAGGGAAAGCTGGTGGTCAAGGCGACGGCCGAGGAAGCGGCCAAGCTGACCGGCAAGATTGTGTTTTCGGCGGATGGTACCCGCCCCTCGGCGGCCGCCAACCAACTCTACGCCCAGACAATCGCCGAGGGACTGGCGCAGATCGCCGCTGCTTCGACAGCGCCGACCGAAGCACTCCACGTGGCTGCGCTCGCCAAGCGTCCCATCAACGCCAACAACATGGAACGCGCCCGGCAAGTGCCGATCACTGCCGACATGCTGACCGGACAGTGGCAGAAGTTGTCGCCGCTGGATCCGCTCAGCCGCCAGTTTGCGCGGCACTTCGACAGCATCTGGTACACCAACACGCCGGGCGCCAAGTTGACCTTCCGCTTCAAGGGGACGGAGGCCGGTTTCTTCAACCTCATGGGTCCCGACACCGGCATCGCTCGGATGACCGTGGACGGGACCGTCGTCGGCACCCGGCAGCAGGTCGATCCCTGGTCGTACTACCAGCGGCTGTCGGGGCTGTCCATCGCCGGCGGGCTGCCCGACACAGAGCATACTGTGGTGGTGGAGCTGCTTCCCGACGTGCCGAATCGGGCGGTGCCGATCGCCGAGTCCAAGAAGGCCGGACGCTATCGGGCAGAGGACTTCGAGGGTGTGGCGCTGCGCTTCGGGTTCCTCCGGATCGTCGGGGAGATGCTTCCGTGACCCAGATAAGGGGGCGTTAGTGGTGCTTAGCCGCACACTAAGGACCTGACACCAGGTGTCAGGTTGCTGCAAGTATCTCGCAGGGGGCTGTGATCTCACAGCCCCCTTTTTGGTGCCCGGCAAGGAGCGAGGCAGGTGGTGACAAGGAGTCGGCGACCCCGCTGCTCGACTCGCACGGCACCCACCTCCTCGGTGCTGAGTTGGTGGCGGGCGAACTCGGCGCAGGTGTCGGCGCCTGCCCGCTCGGGTGGCTCACCACGACGCGAGACGACTGCCACCTTCGGCTGTACCGTCTCCCAGAAGGCGGGAAGATTGGCGCTGCTGCGTCCGTGATGGGGGACCTGGAGGAAGTCGGCGCGAAGTCGCGAGGGCGACAGATGATTGAGTGCCCAGACCATGCCGGCGGTCTCGAGGTCACCCGGGAAAAGCGCTGTGAGGCGGCCGGACTTGACTCTGACCAGGAGCGAGGCGTTGTTGTCTCCGGTGGGAAGCTCCTGCGTCTCGCGGTCGGCCGGTGGTGAGAGCACCTCCAGCGTGGTCTCCCCGAGGGAAAGTCGGGTGCCCGCACGGGCGACTCGCACGATCGCGCCCCCCGACCGCAGTGAGGAGAGAGTTCGCTGCCAGCTTCGCTCCTCGGCGTCACCGCTCACGAGCACGACTCCGACGGGCATCCAGCGAGCCAGGGTGGTGACGGCGCTGTAGTGGTCGGTGTCTGGGTGAGTGATCACGAGCACGTCGATCCGGCGGTGGCCACGGCGAACCAGGTAGGGGCGAAGCACGTCGCGGGCCAACTGGAAAGTGGAGAGCCCGAAACGGCCGCCGGCATCCACGAGGATGGTTCGCCCGTCGGGGGTCTCGACCAAGGAGCTCTGGCCCTCGCCGACGTCGAAGGTGGTGACGGTCGCGGGTCGGGGCCAGAGGCAGGAGATCGCACACCCGCAGGTTACCAGAGCAAGGACGAGGGCGGCGGCGGCGAGGAGCGTGCCCCGATGCTCCGACCAAGCCCGCTTGAGCGCCCCGGAGCGCAGGAGCCCGAACAGGAGGGCGAGGGCCGCGTACCAGATCACGCAGCCCAGGGGCGGCAGGTACACGTTGTCCACGAAGGCACCGGGTAGGCGGACGCAGAGGCTGTTAACCCCGCAGATGCAGGAGATCAGCACCCGTGCCAGCGCGCACAGAGGCCAGGCCAGAGCAGGCGCAAGAGACCCGAGCAGCGCCGCCGCCAACCCCAGGATCACCACCAGCGTCGAGAGCGGCACCGCAACAAGGTTCGCCACAACGCCGACCATCGAGAACCCGTAGAAGTGGCTCCACAACAGCGGGACGGTCATCAGCCAAGTACCCACGGTCGCGATGCCTGCCAGAGAGATACACTCTGCAATGCCTATCGCGGCGCGGCTGAGAGCATCGTGGCCGTACAGAGGGCGTGGTCTGCGACCCGCCAGAGAGACCGTCACGCCGATGGTGGCGGCGAAGGTGAGCTGCGCCCCGGCCCCAAAAATCACGCCCGGATGGGTGAGCATCAAGAGGATCGCGGCAAGGGCGATGGAGGAGGCGAGGTCGTACTGACGCGCTGAGACGGTGCAGACGGCCCAGATCGCGCACATGATCAGGGAGCGGGCGATGGAAGCGCCCATGCCGGTCAGCAGACCGAACCACAGGATCAGCGGGCCGATGAGCAGCAGATGCCGCCAGGTCAAACCGCGAGAGCCGCCGGCGAGAGTGACGACAAGGGCGACTACTGCTGAGACCTGGGCGCCGGACACCACCAGGAGATGAATCGTGCCGCTGCGCCGGAAGAGCTCACGCGTCTCGTCGCTGAGGTCGGCTACGTCGTCGCCCAGTACCATCGCGGCAAGGAGGTCGGCCATCTGCTCGTCGCCAGAACCACCCAGGGCCCGCCGGTAGAGCTCCAACACGCGCCGGCGGGTGCCGGACAGATGCTCCTCCAGCCGCACCAATAGGGACGCCTCTCCCGGAAGGGCGGTCAGCGTGGCGGCCTCGACCACAGAGAAGACGCCTCGACGGGCGAGGGCCTTGCGTGCATCCGGCTGGCCCCAGTTGGTCGCTCGCTGCGGGAGGTTGACCAGGGGCTTGTCCAGGCGCACCTGCTGACCCGGCCGCAGGAGCATCCTGACCCGGCTCTGGACTGTCACCTGGGCCTGCCCGCTGACCCGGCGGCGGCGTCCCTGGGCGTCAGTCGCGTACCTAGGCCGGAGCAGGAAGGCGGCGTGACCACCGCGTTGGTAGCTGACCTGAAGGAGGGTGCCTTCGAGGCTCGAGAGTGGGGCTTCAGCGAGTCTTGAAAGGTCGCCGGGGAGCGGGGTCATGGCGAGACTGTGCAGCAGCGCACCGAGGCCTGAGGTCGCCAGGAGCAGGCTCACGGCGGCACAGTGCGGGTTGCGCGTTAGGAGGCATATCACCACAAGGAGGACCGTGAAGCCTGCGCACGCCCACATCGGGAAGGCTATGCGATCCGCCAGCAGGATCCCTATCGCCAGCGCCGCCGACAGGGCCACCAGCGGCCTCGGTGCAATCTCACGTCTGGCTTGCTTCAGCAGGTCCTGGACAATCGCCACCGGGTGCACCCGCTACAGTGAGAGATAGGGTTTCATGCGGGCGAAGGTCTTCTCGCCGATGCCCTTCACCTGCAGGAGGTCCTCGACGCGACGGAAGGGGCCGACGGTCTGGCGGTACGACACAATGCGCCCGGCGACGACGGGACCGACCCCGGGCAAGGCCTCCAGCTCCTCCGCGGTTGCGCTGTTGAGGTGAACCTGTCCGGGAGCAGGAGTAGCCTGGGTGCCGCCCTTCCGGAGGGTCTGGGAAGACGGGCCTGCGCTTGTGGAAGGCTGGGGCGGAGCTGCTCTCGTCGGCCCGGATACACCGGCCGAACCCGTGGACGCAGGGGTGCCCGCACAGACGGTGAGGTCGGGCTGATGGACTGGTGGTGCCGCAGTGGAGGGCTGGGGTGAAGAGGAAGGCTGCGCTGCTCGACTGGGGACACAGACCTGCTGGCCGTCCTTGAGAGGACTCGCCAGGTTCATCCACTCGGGGCAGGCCTCGGCGGAGAACCCGCCTGCCGCCTGGACCGCCTGATAGACTCGCGAACCGCCCGCGAGTGTGTAGACATTCGGGGATCGCACGGCTCCGACGACGTGGACCGTGATGCGTCCGGTGCCGGCGTCGGCCGCCGCGTCACGAGTCGCCGCAGTGTTCTCAACCACAAGGGCCTGAGGACTGGCGGCGCGTCGAGCGAAGACTACTCCGACCGCCAGCACCGCGAACCCTAGGGCGACAGCAAGGGTCACCCGTTGCCCCTTGGTCAGGATCATGCCTGACACCCCCCGGTGGAGGCAATGGTGTCAGCCGGAGCCCAGGCCCAGGACGGGAGAGGGCTCCAGCCAGTTACTCAAGTTAGTGAGCGCACCCGGCGCTACGGGGTCCCGCCTCAGCCACCACCCGGCATGCAGCCGGGAAGGAGAGTCAGGGCCAGGGCCAAGGTCAGCGCCAGGTAGAGCGCCAGACTACGTATGGACGCCGTGAACCGATTCACCGTCGCTACCCCCGAGCCGTCGCCTGGGATATCTGCGACAACATCCTCACACGGTCATTTTACCACGATGTTGACCAGTTTATCCGGCACAGTGATGATCTTGACGACCTGCTTGCCGGCGAGGTGCTTGGCCACGACCGGCAGCTCCAGCGCCTGGCTCTTGACCGACTCCATGTCGCTACCGGCCGGCACCTGGAGGCGGTCGCGAACCTTGCCGTTCACCTGGACAACCACACTGACGCTCTCCTCGGCGGCCAGGGCGGGATCAGCCTGCGGCCAGCTGGCCTGCAGGACGCTGGGCTTGTGGCCGGTCCGCTTCCAGAGCTCTTCGCACAGATGCGGCGCCGTCACGGACAGCAGCAGGATCAGGGCCTCGACGGCCTCACTGTAGACGGCCTTCTTGCCGGGACACTCGCCGACGGTCGCCATGTAGGGCAGGACGTCGTTGGTGAGCTCCATCAGCGCGGCGATCATGGTGTTCAGGCCCATGTTGGCGATGTCTTCGGTGACGCGGCGGATCGTCTGGTGGGTCTTGCGCCGCATCGCCCGGTCCTGTTCCTCCGGTGAGGCGGGCAGGTTGTCCCTCCAGGCCGGGGCGAAGCCTGGGCCCTCGAGGGCCGCACGCCAGACACGCTGCAGGAAGCGGTGCGCACCCTCCACGCCCTTGTCACTCCACTCGGCATCCTGCTCCGGCGGTCCGACAAAGAGGATGAAGGTTCGCGCCGTATCCGCCCCGTACTGCTCGACCATGTCGTCGATGCCCACCACGTTGCCCTTGGACTTGCTCATCTTCGAGCCGTCCTTGTAGATCATCCCCTGGGTGAACAGGCGGGAGAAGGGCTCGTCGAACTTCAGGAATCCGCGGTCCTTGAGGACCTTGGTGATGAATCGGCTGTACAGCAGATGGCGCACTGCGTGCTCCACGCCGCCGACGTACTGATCGACGGGCATCCAGTAATCGACGTCTTCGCGGTGGAACACCTCGTCATCGGCCTTCGGGCTGCAGTAGCGCAGGTAGTACCACGAGGAGTCCACGTAGGTGGTCATCGTGTCGGTCTCGCGCTCTGCCGGCTTGCCGCACTTGGGGCAAGTCGTGTGCTTGAAGGTCGGATGGCGCTTGAGCGGGGAATCGCCGGTGGGCTGGAAGTCGGCCTCCGGAGGCAGCAGGACCGGCAGGTCCTCCTCGGGCACCGGCACCGGTCCGCAGTCCTCGCACCACACGATTGGGATCGGAGCTCCCCAGTAGCGCTGGCGGGAGATGAGCCAGTCACGCAGCCGGTAGTTCACCGTGCGCTTGCCGACTCCGAGCTTCTCCAGGTGATCGGCCAGGGCGCTCTTGGCGTCCTCGGAGCTCATGCCGTCGAAGGACCCACTGTTGACCTGGACACCGGCGGTCGTGTAGGCCTCGGTCATGGTCTGTGGGTCGAGGGTCTCGCCCTCGGGCTGGATGACGACCTTCACGGGTAGGTTGAACCGGTGGGCGAACTCCAGGTCGCGCTGGTCATGCGCCGGAACGGCCATGATCGCACCGGTACCGTAGCCCATGAGCACGTAGTTGCCGACCCAGATCGGCACGCGCTCGCCGGTCAGCGGATGGATCGCATAGGCGCCGGTGAAGACGCCACGTTTCTCCGTCTCAGCCGCCGAGCGAGCAATCTCACCCTCACGCAGGGCGCTGGTGACGAACTCGCGAACGGGCTTCTCGTACTCGGTCCCGGCGGTCAGTTGCTTGACCAGCGGATGCTCGGGCGCCAGCACCATGTAGGTGACGCCGTAGAGGGTGTCGATGCGAGTGGTGAAGACCTCGACCTCGTCGTCGCGGTTCTCGAGCTTCAGGCGGAAGGACACGCCCTCCGAGCGGCCGATCCAGTTAGCCTGCATAGTCCGCACGCGCTCGGGCCAGTTGTCGAGTAGCGAGAGGTCGTCGAGCAGCCGGTCGGCATAGTCGGTGATGCGGAAGAACCACTGATTCCCGGTGGGCCGGGGCTCCACGAGGCTGCCGCAGCGCTCGCAGGCGTCGCCGTCGAGTTCTTCGTTGGCCAGCACGGTCTGGCAGGAAGGGCACCAGTTGACGGTTGCGGTGCCGGTGTAGGCTAGTCCGGCCTTGTACAGCTCCAGGAACAGCCACTGGGTCCACTTGTAGTAGTCGGGCGCAGAGCAATCGACCTCGCGCTCCCAGTTATAGGTGATGCCGAGGCGGGAGAACTGCACGCGCATCTTGTCGGTGCACTGCTTGGTCCAGGCCACCGGGTGGATCTGGCGGGTGATGGCGGCGTTCTCGGCGGGCAGTCCGAAGGCATCCCAACCCATGGGGTGCATGACGGCGTAGCCCTGCATCATGTGGAAGCGGGCGAGGATGTCGCCGATGATGTAGTTGCGCATGTGGCCCATGTGCAGGTCGCCGGAAGGGTAGGGGTACATGTTGAGGCAGTAGTACTTGGGCTTGTCGGCATCGCGCTCGATGTTGAAGAGGCGATGCTCGGTCCAGTACGTCTGCCAGGCGGGTTCGATGGTGTTGAAGTCGTAACGGTCAGCCACGGTGGGACTCCTTCTGATCCAGCCACTCAAGGGGTGTGCCGGGCACCAAGGCGTGTAAAGGGCAACACGGGTGCACGAGAGTTAGTCAGGAAGAACTGCGACAGCGGATCTGCCAGGCAGCAGACCAGCGCGAAGAGTGGCCACCCCTGGAGGTTCAGGGCGGCCACCCCTTTTGATGTCTATGTAGACTACCACGCGGGTTCTACAAGCGCAAGGCCACGGCCACGACCGCGAAGAGCACCCCCAGGATAACCAGCGCAATCAGAAGGTCACGTCGCTCCTGGGCGGTCAGGTGGAACTCGTGGAGGTTGACGGCCAGGAATCCGGCGGACATGTAGGGCAGCAAGGGCATGCCTGCGAGCCCAAAGGGATTGCCCAGCGCAATGGCGATGCCGACGCACGCACCAACCAGCATCGCCCAGAAGGTCGGAACGACCCTCAGGCCAAACCGGACGGCGAGGCACATGAACAGGGAAAGGAAGATGAAGTCGCCCAAGCCGATGGTTGCGACGTGAGCAAGGCCCCTGGCACCCGCCGGACCGGCTGCGGAACCTGCCTGCGGAATCGCGAGGGAGAGCTTGGCCACCAGCTTCGGAGCCTTCTCAAGGGCCTGGCCGGTCGGTCCCCAGAAGACGGTGAAGATGTCGGCCACGGCTGCGACGATGGCCACCGGAAGGGCCATCGCCCGCTCGCGGACAATGTGTGCGAGGACCTTGCCGACGAAGAGGCAACTGAGCAGGAAGAGGACGTTGGAGGCCGGCCCCAGGTAGAGACGGAGCATCTCGTGGGAACCTGATAGCTTGTCGAGGAGTACCCACGCAATGAGGAAGGCGGCTGATAGCAGCATCTCCTCATAGGGCTGGGTGCGCCACAGGGTTCCTGCACCCACCAGCGCCATCGACAGGCAGGCGAAGAGCAGGCTGCCTCCGAAGGTGGCCACCCAGTCGGGGATGCCGCTGGTGAGCGGCACGGCGACGAGGAAACCGTAGCAGACGACGCCGATGGCTAGCAGGGCGTAGGGCGCTGGGAGACTGAAGAGTTTGGGCTCTTGGGTGTCCAAGGCCTTAGAGCCTTCCGGGCTGGTCATGGGGACAGGTTCCCCAGGATCAGTCCGAGTACCTGCCTGCGGCGAAGCGCTCTGTGGATCGGGACTGGAGAGGCGGAAGGGAACTGCTGCGGTTAGTGGGGTCTAGCGGGTATCCTGCCAGCCGACGAAGGTACCACCTTCGATGCGGTGCTTTGTCACGCGCCTGTGGGCATCAAACTGCATGACGAAGTGGACGAGGTTGGGGCAGGAGCGTCCGACGACTTCCTTGTGGAGGGTGTAGCCGATGGGATGCGGCATCTCCTCGCTGTCGGAGGCCTCGTCGGCATACTCGGCGAGCAGGTCATTGGCCTTGTCGACTCGGACCGTGATGGTCTCGCCGCACTTGCTGCAGCGGACGCTCACGTTGAGAGCCGGCGCGGTGCCATTGCTGGTTGGGGCAGTTCCCAGCAGGATCTGGGCCAGGTACCCGAAGAGTTTACCTACTGGTACGGGCCCGCGTCTCGCCAGGACAAAGGCAGTCGCCATCGGTCGACACTCTACTCCAAAAACAAAGACCCGGCTCCCCCCTACGATGCCCACCCAGCCGGGTACTGAAGACACTTCCGTAGCGCCGTCACGCCTGCCGTCAGGCATCCCTCGCCAACGGTTCCTCGGCAGCATTATAGTCTTCCGCACCCCAAAGTCAATACGTCCAATCAAACATGCGTTCCCCAGCAGACCTCGTGAGGCACCGGGGTACCCGAGGGTCAGTCGCCGCGTTCTCTGGCGCAGCCTTCGAGCCTGGCGATCGTCTCGCGAATGGCCTCGTCAGGAGTGGAGGCGCCAGCAGTGACGCCGACTCTCTCGACGCCTTCGAGCCAGGCACAGTCGACCTCCTCGGCGGTCTCGATGTGGTGGGTTGGCTTGCCTGCGTCGGCGCAGATCTGTGCCAGTCGGGTGGTGTTCGCGCTATGGCGTCCGCCGATGACGACGACCATGTCGACACCCCGGGCCATCTGCAGGGCGGCCTCCTGGCGCTGGGTGGTGGCGTCGCAGATGGTGTTGGCGATGGCCAGATCGGAGACCTTCGGGATGAGGTAGCGGACGAGTTCCTGCAGTGTCTCGACACGCTGCGTGGTCTGGCACACCACGGCGATGCGGCGCTTCAGCTCGCGGCCGACCAGGTCGTCGGCGCACTGGACGATATCCGCAGCCCCGCCGGTGTGCTCGCGGATTGCCTGCGCCTCGGGATGCTCGGGCTCACCGAGGACGAGGACCTGATAGCCGGCCTTGTGCAGACGAGCCGCCTCCCGCTGGGCACGGGCGACGAAGGGGCAAGTGGTGTCGATGACCTCCAGCCCACGCTCGCGGGCGCGGTCATAGACTGTCGGTCCGACACCGTGGGTGCGGAGCATGACGGTTGCCCCCGGCGGAGCATCGTCGATGTCCTCGATGGGCTCGAGCCCCTGCTCCCGTAACTGGTCGACCGCTTGCCGGTTGTGGATCAGCGGTCCCTGAGAGTAGAGACGACCCCGCTGGGCTGTCTCGGCGACGGCCCGCTCGATGGCGCGTCTGACACCAAAGCAGAATCCTGCATGCTCGGCCAGGACGATCTCCATAGCGGTGGCTTCCTTTCGGTGGTAGCGGCAGCGCCTCTCACGGCACCTCACCCCTGCCTGCGGCATCTCCTCTCCACGCGGTGGAGAGGAGAAGGCAACGGCAACGAAAACGGCAACGACAAGGGCAACGACAAGGGCAACGACACCTCAGTCTCGAAGGACTGCTGGGCGCGGGCAGGACGCTCGCGGCCGACCCGGGTTCCGCCTCCTGCGCCCAAAGTGGGTAAGGCCAAGACGGGCGCGTCGTTGACGCTGCCGGTCAGCCATGACTATAATGCCTGCGATCCCATTATGGCCAGTCTCCGATTCCTCTGCGCGAGTCTCCTACTGCTGACTCACTTCGCCGGGGCCCAGGCTCTTGCACCCTATGAGCCCGCCAACGGCTGCTACCTTGGCGCCTACATAGAGAAGGACCCGAGGGCTGCCGACGATATCGCGGTCTTCGAGGCGCTGACCAATAAGAAGCATGCCTCGTACTTCCATTACGTGGGGTACGGCCAGCCCTTCCCCTTCGAGTGGGCCAACAAGCTGAAGGCCGTCGGGGCAATGCCGCACATCGCCTGGGAGCCGAATGATGGTCTGGGCGAGATTCGCGACGACGCCTACCTGCAAGGTTGGGCGCAGGCCTGTGCACACTACCAGGCACCGATCCTGCTGCGGTTTGCCTCGGAGATGAACGGCGACTGGGAAGCCTACTCCGGCGACCCCGACCTGTACATCCGCAAGTGGCGTCTGGTCTACAGCGTGATTCACTCCGTGGCGCCGAATGTGATCATGTGCTGGTGCCCCTTCGCGACGCCGAAGAGCACGATCCCGCTCTACTACCCGGGAGACGCCTACGTGGACTGGGTTGGGGTCAACGCCTACAGTGTGATGTACAACGAAGGCAACCTCAACAAGCGCGCGGTCGACAACGCGGTGCAGCACCTGGAGTTCATCTACAACCTGTACGCCGACCGCAAGCCGATTGCCGTCTGCGAGTACGCCGCGACGCACCACTGCGGCGCGCTCAACAAGCCCACGGTCGATTTCGCGGTGCGCGAGATGCGGAGGATGTACGAGACCATTGAGACGCGCTTTCCGCGGGTGCGCATGATCAACTGGTTCTCGGTGGACACCCTCAGAGAGAACCTGGCGCACAACGACTATGCGCTCACCAATGACGAGGAGGTGCTGGCCGCCTACCGGCAGGTCATTGCCTCGCCGCACTTCCTCAGTCGCGTCGAAGCTACGCAGGCCGTCGTTGCGGGAGCCGGAGGTCTGGCACTGCCTGGAACGGCCGGAGCACCCGGCGCCGCTCTCCTGACGCCGCTGGCCACTCCGGGAGCCGCTCCGACTGGGACCTTGCCGGCGCCCAGTGGTCCGCTGACACCAGTGGGGCCGCTGACCCCGATAGGACCGGTTACGCCGGCGACCACTGCGGAACCGAGCGTCCACACCTCAGTGCCACTGGCGCTGTCTGAGCTGGCCTCGCCGCCCGCCCGAGGTGTCGCGTTGGTGGTCGAGGGCGCACCACCTGCGGCCCTGGCAGGTCGCGTCAACATCGAGGCGGTCCTGGGCAGCGGTCTCCAGCCGGACCGCGTCAGTCTGATGCTCGACGGCCAGGTTCGCTCGGCCTCCAACGCTCCGCCCTACTTCTTCCCCTGGAACACCGAACGGGCAACGGTCGGCGAGCACCGCGTGCGTGTCATCGTTCGGAGCGAACTGGGCGAAGTCCTCGCCGAGGCGGAGGCGGCAGTCGTGGTCGCACCGCGTCCGTGAGATTGCGCCGCAACGGCACCTCACCCCTGCCTCCGGCATCCCATCTCCACGAGCGGCCTAACGACGCGCCGCTTTGGGCGAGGGGAAACGGAAACGGCAAAGGCGCCGCCCCGTGAGGACGCGGGCCAAGCCGTATGGGTACTACCCCATGGTCTTGGGCGTCAGCAACCAGCGCAGGACTCCGCAGCCGGGCTTCAGGCACTCGGACTCCACCCGTGCCAGGCCGCCCTTCCTCATCTCGACCGCCCCACCACCAATCAGCTCACCGACCATTCCGCTGAAGTCCGGCTCATGCCCGACCAGCATCACACGATCACCGGGCGAGCGTCCGTCGAGGAGCTTCGCGATGCCCGACAGTGATGCCCCGGAATCGAGCGCAGCGTCCACCACGACTTCGAGGCCCAGGACCTCAGCTACCACCTCAGCGGTCTGCCGGGCTCTCAGTAGCGGACTCGAGTAGATCGCGCTGAGGCCGAGCTCGTGGTCCTTGACCCAGCGCGCCACACGCTTCATCTCCTTGAGGCCCTGCTCGGACAGGGGCCGCTCTCCCTCCGGTACCGCATCGCCGTGGCGCAGAAAGAACGTCTCCATGGTGGACACCTCCCGATATGCCGACATCCCGCGCCCAGACTGCGGGTCTGCGACACTGACTGGTTCGCCGGCGCACGCCTGATTCCCTGTGGAGGGCGATAGGCCGGCGGAAGGATGTTGGTTGCGGTCAGGGGAACAGGGCGATGGTGAAGTATCCGCCGGACCTTTCGTGATAGGAACTTCCCAAGGGAGGCCCGACCATGTTCCGCGTTGCCTTGCTGCTTTGGCTCACACTCCTGATGACCGGCCTGGCCCTGGCTCAGGACACTCCGACACAGGAAGCGGGAGTTGCGATGGTGCAGGTCACTCCGGCCCTGAGCGACGAGGTGCTGCTGAACCCTCGCATGGGGCTCTACCTCCAGTATCCTCCCCTTACGGCGAAGCCCGAGGACTGGTTCATGAGGATCGCGGGCGTCGCCTACTACCGGATGGACTGGTCTGCGCTGAACCCGGAGGAGGGTGTCTACAAGTTCGACGAGTTCTTCGGCCCGCGCTTCGACTTCTGGGTGGCGCAGAACCACAAGCGCGTCGCCTTTCGGGTTATGTGCCAGAGCATGCACTCCGCCGCTGACTACGTGACGCCCAAGTGGGTCTTCGACAAGGGTGTCCCGGGAGTGCAGCACACGGCCCTTCGTGGGCAGACGCAGACGGACCCGGTGTTCTGGGACGAGCGCTACCTGGAGGTCCAGTGCGAGTTCATCCGCAAGCTCGGGGAGTACCTGGATGGCCGGGAAGGGCTGGAGTTCGTCGACATCGGCAGCATCGGCGAGTGGGGCGAGATGCACCTCGCACGCTGGACGCCCCAGCAACTCGCTGAGACCGGCTTCAGCCATACCCGCTATGTCCAGGCCTACCGACGGATCATCGATGCCTATGTGAAGGCCTTCCCGCGCACCCAGGTATTCCTCAATGTCGGCGGGCAGGACAACCAGACCATCAACGACTACGCGGCGCTGCGGGGAGTGCACTTCCGGCAGGATGGGCTGAACCCCTCGGGCGCCAGCTATGATGTGGGCAACTGGCTGTACAAGCCCTACTCGCGGCGTGGTGTCGTGTGCAACTTCGAGTTCCACAGCGGCCTCGACGAGATGAAGGCCAAGGGCTGGGACCTGCAGGCGACGCTGGACAAGGCCCTCGAGGCCCCCCTCAGCTACCTGAACACCAACCTGGGGAACTACTATACTTTGCCCGAGGAGGCCCGACAGAAGCTCACTGAGACGGCGCGGAAGATCGGCTACCGCTTCGTGATGACCCGGCTGGAGCACAATGCGCAGGTCCGGCTGGACGGCGAGCACGTCTCGCGGCTGCTGGTGAACAGCACCTGGCGCAACGACGGCGTGGCTCCCTGCTACGACAGCTATGCCCTGGAGTGGCGGCTTGAGGATGCGAAGGGCCAGGCGGTCGCCTCGGAGCTCACCTTTCCCAAGGTTCCGACGACCCAGTGGTGGCCCGGTGAGGAGGTCTCCAGTTCGGTCCTGCTGCGACTTCCGGGGACGACTCCTCCGGGCGAGTACCAGCTCAAAGTCTCGATGGTGGATCCGGAGAGCGGTCGGCGGATTCTGCTCGGGATCGCCGGTCGCGACGAGGCAGACTGGTATGCTCTCGGTGTGGTGCCCGGTGTGAGCGCACCGGCGACTGCCGGCAAGGTGTATGAGGAAGGCTTCGAGGGCGAGGTCAAGCCTTGGGGAACCGCCGAGGGGATCTCGGCCGCCGTCGGCGATACGCAGGCACACTCGGGACAGCACGCGCTGCTGGTGACAGGCTCGTGCCAGAAGGCCTGGAACTACACGAGCTTCCGGGCACCGGTGGAACTGCGGCCCGGCAGTCGCTACCGGCTGTCGGCGTGGCTACTGGTGGAGTCGATGGAGCCAACGAGGTATGCGCCGCACGTCAAGCTCGGCGTCAACAACAAGGACGGTAAGTGGCTGACCAACTTCAACTCCGACACCTATGACCTGAAGCAGATGGGAACCTGGCAGCGCGTGGAGGCCGATGTGGAGGTTCCCCTGGAGGGTGCAAGCGGGGACATCGCGATCGAGCGCGGCAACCAGGAGGCACCGATCACCACGCGACTGTGGCTGGATGACGTGACGCTGGAGCTGGAGGAGGGCCTGTAGCAACCCGGCCCGCTGCCGGTAGGAAGTAGTGGGGGAATCAGAGGCGGCGCGGAACTGGTCCGCGCCGCCTTTTCGTCTCGTCCTCTTGCGGGGGAAGCTGTTAGCGGTCGTCGCGGGGCATCCCGAGGGCCTGACGGACCTGGCTCCTGATTCCCAGCGCTGAAGAGGTCCACTCGCTGCCGTACTCCGGGCGGTTGCGGTCGGAGGTCTTGAAGGTGTCCAGGAGCTTCAGGGCGTCGCGGTACTTGGCCTCCCAGCCCTTGTTCTTGGGCGCCGGACTGGAGGCAAGGACGTCGCCCTGGGCGACGAGCGAGATAGCCTCGTAGAAGCGGACTTCGAGCGAGCGCTTCGTCTTGGGGAAGTCGGCGCGGAACTTGGCGAGGGCGTCCGAGGCCTTGGTCGGATCATCGGGGATACTGAGGATGATCAGGTCAAGGGTGGCGTCTTCCTTCGCGCCGACCTTGTTCTCCGGGTCCTTCGCGATAGCGTTATTCAGGTGTCCGGTGGCGATCTTATACTTGCCCAGGCGGAGAAGACCGTGGCCGAGGTCAGCCAGGGAGCGCGGGTCGTCCGGGGTCTTGAGGAGCTGTTGCGCAGCGGTCAGCACCCCGGGCATCGCCTGCAGGACCTCGATGAAAGCCGAGGGCGAGGCGTAGCCCCAGCCTGAATACAGATCGTGCCCCTGCGAGTCCAGGAACAGATAGCCGTGGTTGACCAGGATCTGGGCCTGCATGTTATCGTCGGCCACCGCAGCCGTGGTGTAGCGATCGACGAAGGCGCCGTTGGCCTCCAGGTCGGCATCCAGCGCACAGCACTCGTAGGACTGCAACAGCGCTACAACCTTCGGGTAGCGCAGAGTGCCGGTGCGCATCATCTGGCAGGCCGGCACCTTCTGGGAGTAGATGTAGACGAAGACGGGTTTGCCGGATTGCTTGGCCGCGCTCAGGGCGTCCTCCACCCGGTCATACCATTTTGCGTCGTCGGCCGCGAACCCGACGCAACCACCGAGCACCAGCAGCGTCAGGGCTGATGCCAGCCCGGTCCTGATAGCGTGTCTGCGACTAAGCGACCTCACAGCCTCACCGATCCTTTCGTTCCGAGAGCTCCATGAAATAGTAGATCTTGCGCGCAACTTCCTGATAGCCCATGGAGGGGTAGAACCGCATGCCTATCTCATTCGTGGTTGTGGTCTCGATCTGACTGTATCGTAGGCCGAGGCTTTCGAAGTAGTCAAGAGCATGGGACAGGAGGGTCTTGCCGAGCTTGCGTCCCTGGTAGGCCGCATCGACGCCCAGGTTCAGCACGCGGCCGACACTTGTCTCCAGGTCCACGACGGTCGTCACATACCCCGCCACGTGACCATCGATCTCGACGACGAAGCACCCTTCGGGGTTGTCGGCGAGATTGGACAGGAGGTCCTGACGCTTGCGCTCCTGCCAGGAGACGCCTTGGAGAAGCCCGAAGCCGTGTTCGATGGCGGCGTCGATGGAAACGGGCTCGAAGACGGCGAGGGTGATGCGGCAAAGGGCTTCCTGATCGTCGCTACGGTAGGGGCGGAGGTTCATGTTGTGCGCACTCCTTTATGGGGATAGGCGACGGTCGCAGGTCACCAGGTCAGCGTCGCCTGCAGGTAGGTCGCATGCGTCTGGGCATTGTAGCCGAGCTGGAAGCAGGAGTACTCGATGGCGACATGCTCCAGGCGCGGGTGCTCAAGGAGCGGTGAGTCACCGTTAAGCAAGTCGCGGACGCCGCCGGGCATTTCGGCGAGACCCATCATGTCGCGGATCTCCTGGTCCCAGGTTGTGGAGAGGCTGACCGAGTCGGCACCTAGAGTTGTGGCCACATGCAGCTCTGCGTAGCGATGGATCATGAAGTAGCGGTTGAGAAAGCTCGAGAAGCGTGCCACGGTGGGCGTGGAGGCCAGGGTCATCCAGGGCAGGTAGAGTCCACCGGAGGCAGACACCTGCCCGCCCTTCATGGCTCCGCGCAGGGCCTCAAGGGAGACCACCGAGGACTCGACCATGATGTGCGGGAGGCCGACGCTGGAAGCGAACTGTGCGTTGGAGGCGGTCAGGCCCGGCTTGTCAACGTACTTCGGATCGTAGATGAAAGAGAGCGTCCGGAACATCTCGAACATGTTGGGCTGAAGGAGGTACCCGTCGAAATCGAAGCGCTGGAGTCGCTCGGGACCACCTGGATCACCGGGATGCAGCAGGTAGGCCAGCCCCCCGGCACGGTGGATGACGTCGACGGTCTGGCGCATGGTCATGTTGTCGGCGATCGGGTCGTCGATGAAGACGGCCAGGACGGCCCCGGTGTGGCTGTAGGCGACCTGACCGGTGATGACAAGGAAGTCCTCCGGAAGCCGCCCCTCAGACTTCAGCCGCTGCGCGCAGCGACGTGCCAACTGAGCGCCATCGATGCGGCTGCGGTCGGCGACAGCAACGGCCTTGATGCCCCTCTCGCCAGCGGTCACCAGCATCTTCTCGATGGAGGCTGTGGAGTCATAGGAGATGTTGCTGAAGACCCGGACGTCGACCGCAACCTGTCCCTCCTGGGACTCGACAGTCGTCAGCTCCGGTGGTAGGCGCTTCGTGATCCACGGAGTAACGGCCTCGGCCACGACCTGAGAGCGCAGGTACTGCGGCCTGCCAAGGAGGGACCGGACCGTGTCGGCGCCCCACTTGCGGGTGCCCTGGTGCAACAGTGCATAGGCGGCGGCCCAGGGAAGGCAGTCGCGGCGCTCGTCGGCGCTGTCAACCAGGGCATCGAACTGGTCCTCCGCCAGGAGGTAGGGGTTCTGGTCGCCGCGTTGGAACAAGTCAGGTGAGGTGAAGAAGTCCTGGCGGCAGAGCTCATCCAGGTTCTTGCCAGGGTACAGGTCGGGCAGGTAGTGCGGGCAGTACAGCGTACTGGCTTCCCACCTGAGGCCGCCATCGAGGGGACGCTCGGCCATGTGGCGTCCCATCCCGCCGACGGTCGGAGGGATGGTTGAGAGGGGCTCGGGCACCACCCTTGCATGGACGGCCGCCGCTGCGTCCTCCTCCAGGGAGCCGCCGAGAACCGCCTCGGGTGCTTCCTCGTCCTGGCCAAGGGCCATCCCTTCCACAAGCACGGATACCAGGGCGAAGGCCAGCGACCAGAGGCCATGCAGTCGGCGTAGCCGGATGGGTGGTCTCATGGGTCACCCGCACCCTTAGCGGTAGGCTGCGATTGCCACCAGACACTCGACGCGCTGGCGTCGACCGAGGATCTTCCGGGCGAGGGTAAGGGCTTCGTCCGGTGCGGTCTTGGCCAGGGCTACGGCTGCTGCGGAGACGACGGGCTCAGTGACCAGAGGATCGTCGATGTGCTCAACGATGGCCAGGGCGCCGCGCGGATCAGAGCCGGCAACCCGCTGGGCCACGGCAGCACGCGCAGCGTTCCTCTGGTCCTCGTCGGCGATGCGGTCGCAGAGGGCCACGGCCTCCTGCCGGTTCGTCAGTGCCAGCGCCTGTGCGATCGCCGCACGGGTGTCATCGGCGACGGCTCCGGTCGCTTCACCCAGTCCGTGGAGCGCGACCCTCGCGAGCCCCTCGGCCATTGTAGCCTGCTCGGCCGGTAGGGCAGCCGCCGCCATGGCAACGACATGAGCGCGAGAGGGCTCATCAGCGATTTCCTGAGCCAGGACCAGAGCCAGCTCCGGGGAGGTCGGCGCCAGCGACCGCGCAACCATGCCCAGCGCCAGAGGTCTGTGGGTCGGCTCGGTGATGCCCGCTACCACACGGCGGGCTGCTTCGAGGTTCGTGGGTGCCCACGCGGCTGCCAACTCAGCGCGCGCCAGAGGAAGTTCGGGGTCAGTGGCCGGCACGCCCTGCAGGGACTTCTCCGACTCGCTGAAGGCGTCCTGGGCGACGTTCGGCTGGCGTATCACGATGCCGGCGGCGAGGTCGCGCAGACAGGCTGACCTGGAGAGTGGGTCGGGGACTTTCCGCGCGGCCTCCAGGGCCTCGGTCATCCATGCCGCCGCGTCCGCGGCGTCCAGATTGAGGGCGGCAATGGCGATCTCACGGAGCGCGACCGCCTTCTCGACGACGACTTTGTGCGCCTGCGCAGCTTCGTGGGCCTGCGCGAGGACCGTCATCGCCTGCTTGCTATCTACCTTCGCCAGACGCACGGCCACGGTTCGCAAGGCCAGGCAACGGACCATAGGGTCGCCGATGGCGCTTGCGACCTCCGTCGCTTCGCCGGCGAGGGCATCATACTGAGCGCGGTCGATCCTGGCCCATCCTACGGCAACCGTTGCGAGGCTAAGCGCTCGCGTCTGGAGGTCCTGCGACCGGGCAGTCAGTTGCGCCGCTTCCCGCAGCACTGCCGCGGCTTTGGGCGCATCGGCCGTCCACCCCGGCAAGGCCAGGGCCAGCAGCATCAGCGCCGCCAGAGGCGTAGCACACACTCGGCATCCTGTGGGCATGTCACGACACCCCCTGAGTAGCTCACGTGCTGTTCAAACGCGCGGAGGTGCCTGCGGGGTTCCCCCCCGGTTTTGCGTGCACCTTGTGGGCCATCGGATTTCGGAGCCAGCATATACAGAGAACCGGGGCCGCTCTGGCCCCGGTTCGGGAACACAAACCACATCAGCCGTCGCGCCCAGGGTAGCGGGCTAGCCTTTGGGAGGCGTCTTGGCGGCTGCGGCCGGGGCCGCGGGTGCCGCTTCCTTGTTCTCGGCCTCTTCCTCCGGCGGAGCAACCGAAGCCACGGTGGGCAGGACCTTGACCGGCTCACTCGTGAACTCGGTCATCGGGATCTCAAAGGCGGCCCCGTCCGAATCGTTGCCGAGTTTCTTCAGTCCCAGCTTGGCCTGATCCTGAACGGGCACTGCAGGCTTTGCGGCGGCGTCCTTGGTCGCCGCGCCCTTGCGCAGTTCGGGGATGGCCTCGCGGTCGCCAATCTCACCGAGCACCCAGGCGGCACGGCAGCGATTGCCGGCCTCCAGGTGCACATTGTTCATGATCGCGGCAACCATCGCGATGATTGGATCGGGTTTCTTGTCCGTGACGACTTCCCGGCCCTGCTTCACGAGGGCTACGCCGGCCATGTCGTACACATCTTCGTCGGTCTCGAGCAGGTCGGCGAGGGTCTCGATTGCCCGATCATCGCGCAGGTTAGCCAGCTCGATCACGGCTCGCTCCCGCACCTTGACGTCCTGCGAATCGACATCTTCCTTGAGCCGCTCCATGGGGTCAAGCGCACAGCCGGTCAGGACGACCGCGCAGAGCGCCAGGAGAGCGGTGACGCACCTGAGGATCTTTGTTGCCATCGAATGTCCTCCCACAGTCCGTGGGTTCGGAGCGTTGTTGTCCAACCTGCCGAACGTTAGGCTGAGCAGATGTGCAGTGCCGGTATGGCTTATCCCTCGATCGGGATGGAGAGGGCTTTTGCTGTCTCTTTGGCTGCCTCGCGCGCCCAGTAGAAGTCGTCGCTGAGGCTCTTGTTGAGGGCCTCGGCGATCCTTGGCTGGGCCGCTTTGGGTACGATGGTGAAGGACAGAGAGTGGATCGCAGCCGCCCGAACGTCTCCGACCTTATCCTCCTGGGCCTTGATGAGGCCGTTGATGAGGATCGTGCTGGTGGCCTCGTCCTGAAGGTGGCGAGCGAGGTCTCCGAGTCCGTAAGCGGCCGCCACGCGGACCTCAGGCTGCGGCTCCTTCGTTACGTCGAGGGAGTCAAGCATGACGCTGAGGGACTTGGGGTCACCGAGGATCCCGAGAGTCTGCGCGCAGGCCATGCGCACCTCCCAGCACTTGTCCTCGGGAGGCTTGGGTCCTGCGGGTGCTGGAGCTGTGGGCTTCGGCGGCGGCAAGGGCAGACCTGCAGCCTTGAGCCGGGCGATTTCGTCGGCTTCGGCCTTGGCCTCGTCAGCCTTGCGCTTGTCCTCGGCCTTCTTGGCCTCGGCGGCAGCCGCTGCGGCGAGAGCCTCAGTCTTGTCGCCAAGGATCGTCTCGAGGCTTCTGGCCGCTTCGCGGTCATGCATCAGACCGAGAGCCTGCACAGCCGCGCAGCGGACCGTGACAACTTCCTGCGCATCGGTGACGCGTGCCCTCAGATCGGCAGCGGAAGTGGTGGCCTTGAGTTTGCCGAGGGCCAGTGCCGCGGCGGCCCGGACTTCGGGCGAGGCGTCTTTGAGCGCCTCGGTGAGCGGCCCCCAGGCGTCGCGGGCACCCACGTCACCCAGCAGCGTCGCTGCGCGCCACTTTGCCGGCGGCGTCTGGTTCTTGAGGTTCTCCAGGAGAGCCGGCGTAATGCCGTGCCCACGCTCCTTGAGCTGGGTCATGGCATCCAGGACCTTGGAGTAGTCCGTGCCCGGAAGCTCGGCCAGCAGCTTCTTGGTAGCTACGGAGCGTTGCCATTCTGTGATCCCCAACACGGCGATTAGGACCACCGCGATGATGACCACAACAGTTGGCATGCGTCGGTTCACGGTCATCAACTCACGTTCTGAGCGGTATGATCAGCCTGCGCAGCCGACACGCTTCCCGGCGGGAACCGGTGTGACGGTGAGCCATCCCTCGTCTGGGAAGACCAAGACGAGGTGGCGCTTTGCGTTAGGCCTGGTCTGCGGATGAGGCGGCAGCACGTACTCTCTCGAACACAGCCATGGCTGCGTCTACCTTCTCGGGTTTGGGCTGGTCTTCTTCCGCGAGGTGCTGGATCAGGTCGAGGGCCTGAGCGTCGCCGATGAGCACCAGCGAAGCAGTCATCCATTCCCTGAGCTGGACATCCTTGGTGGAGCCGCGGATTTCCAGGACCGGGTCAGTTGCGGGCTTGCCGATGATGCCGAGAGCTGCGGCCAGCCACGGTTTGAGCTTCGCGTCGGCGGTGGAGAAGCGGTCGATGAGCACGCGTACGGGCTGCTCGCCGAGCAACTCGAGGGAGGCTGCGCACGCAGCGCGGAGGTCGTCATCCTGGGTGGTAAGCATCAGGTCGACAAGGGTCTTGCCGGCCTCACCGAGTGCGGCCACTTCCCCGGCCTTCGTGACGACGGCGAGGCGCTCACCGATGCGGGCGATGGCACGGGCAGCGCGGCCAGCGAAGGGGTTACCAGGCTGCAGCAGCGACGTCAGCGGCTTGAGGCTTGCCTGGTCGCCGGTGTAGCCAAGGGCGCGGATGCTCCGAGATCGCACGTTGGCGGCTTCGGCAGCATCGACTGCCGCGGCTGCGAGGCGCGTGTTGTCGACCTTGACCTTCGCATGCTCCTCGGAGGTGAGCGTGGCTGTGGCCTCCAGCAGTTGCGTGGTGACCACGGCGGTCAGCTCGGCCTGGACAATGGTGGCTCGGCGCTTGGCGTTCTCGTCGCCGGTCTGCATGGCCTTTGCGAGCTCTTCCTGGATCTTGCCGATGCGCCAGTTCGCAAGGACGTCCATGGCTTTGTCGCGGACCTGGACATCGGGGTTGTTAAGGCAGGCCACGAGAGGCGCAGTAGCGCGCTCATCAGCCAGCTCGTCGAGGGAGTTGATGGCCTCTAGCTTGACGAGGGGCTCCTGCTTGGCCATCGCGTCGATCAGGGCCGGGACGGCATCCTTGGCGCCGGTGCGTCCCAAGGCGAGCGCGGCCATGGAACGAGCGGCGACCGGCTTGGCGCCGTCAGCGAGGATGGCTTGCGCATAGGGGACTGAAGCGGCGCCGATGCCGCCCATGGCGATGGCTGCCCAATGGGCCTCCACGGCAGCAGTTGACAGGGCGGCCTGCAGCATCGGCAGGGCCGGCTCGCCGATGCGGATAACCGCGTCGGACGCCATACTGCTCACGCGTGGGTTGGCGCTGCCCATGGCAGTGAGGAGTACCGGGACAGCCGGAGCGCCCACGTTGGCCAAGGCATCGCGGGCCGCATGATAGACCTGCCAGTCCTGATCGCCGAGGGCGGAGGCCAACTGGGGCAGGACACGCTCGTCGGCGATGTCACGCAGTGCAGCGGCGGACACGCGCCGGACATCCTGGCTGCTGTCGGTGAGCATGCCGCCGAGAGGTACAACGGCCTTGGGTCCACCGATTTCAGCGATAGCCTGGGTGGCGTTGAGGCGGACCTCGGTCTCGCCGCTGGTCAAGGCACGAGTGGTCTGTGCGATGGCGTCGGGGCCAAGGGCTGTCAGGGCAATCCGCAGCTCACTCGTCGCACCCTTGCGGTTGTTCATAAGGGTGGTCACGAGCGGCTCGGCAGCGGTCACGTCGCCGATGCGTCCGAGGGCCTCGGCGGAGGCTGCCTTGACGGGGTCGGTGTCGCTCAGGTGGGTGATGAGCTGCGGTACGCAACCGTTTTCCTTGGCGACGTCAACAAGGAACCCGAGGGCACTGGCCGCTCTGCGCCGCACAGCCCACTGATCGTCACCGTTCAGGCGGTCGAGGAGCGGCTTGACCATGACCACTGCTTTGTCGGGAGGGATGTTCGGAGCGGTCTTGTTGGTCTGGTTGCCGATCGTGCCCAGCACGCGGCAGGCGGCACCCCGAACCTCGGGGCTCTTGAAGGTGAGTAGCTTGTCGATGATCGGCTGCACGGCGGGGACCTTCATGGTCGTCAGCGCGGCTTCTGCCGTGCCCTTGGCGCGCATGAACTCCTGGGTGGTCTGATCGCGAATCGTGCCGTCGGGGAGGCTCTTCTTGGTGGGCTCGGTCTGCTGCATGAGAGCGAGGAGCCTGTCGGTGGCCCGGGGGCTGGCGATGCCGGCCATGATGTCACGCACGTTGTCGCGGACATACTGATCCCAAGCATCGGCGATACTCATGCACGCATCGATCACAGGGTTCTCAGTGGCGGAGGTGTCGGCCTCGATGGCCTTGCCGACGTTGATGAGCGGGGCCTTGCCCGCACCGCGCGTCGGACCGTCTTTATCCTGGATGCCCTCGATGCAGACCTCGACGGTCCGGCGTCCGAGGCGGGTCAAGACGGCCTGATCGCGGCCCTGGGCAGCGCCGTCAAGCATGTCGTGCGCGGTGAGCATCTCGTACATGGCATCGTCCGCGCCGATCAGGGCGATCGCCTGGACCGCCTTATCCTGTATCCACCGTGGCTTGTCCTCCAAGGCTTCCATCAGCTTCTGCTTCTCTACGAGCGTGCGCACAGCAGCAATGCGCTGCTCGACAGTGCCGTTGCCGATGGTCTTGGCGAGCCGATCCAGTTCGCTCTTGCGGTACGAGGCGACCATGATGACACACAGGATTGCGCCAAGCATCAAGACCCAGGTGATCTGGCGCCTGGTGTTCTCGTCCACGGCCGTCAACTCCTCAGATGGTGTTGCATTGTCGCCCCTTGGGGCGCCGACGCCCCCGACCCGGTAGGTTCGGGGACGTACACAGGGTTCTTTCGCGCCAGAGCCAGCGGTGACCTTCCTGTAACGCGCAAGCGTGTTTCGTCGCCGGGAGACAGGACTCCTCCTGCCTCCTGCAACCAATATAGGCCAAGTTCCCGGACTGCCGGCAACGACGCGGAGAGGCTGAGAATCAAAGAATAGCCTAGCCTGCCGCGAAGCGTCAACCGCTAATCGCCGGAGGCCCTGGTCGTGATCCCTCGGCCGCGTCGTCTCCAGTGCGCCGAGTGCCTAGAGGGCGTCGGCGATTCGCGCCAGTGCCTCCATGCGATCGGGTATCGGCAGCTTCTGCGGGCACTTCTCAACGCAGGCGCCGCAGGCTACACACTTGGTCGTGTCATTCCGCTCATGGCCTTTGGTGGCGCGGATCTCCGCGTCGGCACTGCTCATCCCGAAGACGGTCTTGAGCTGGTACAGCGACATCGACTGCATCACCGGGAGCTTCTGCGGGCAGGATCCGAGGCAGTAGCGGCAGCCGGTGCAGAGTGGCCGGCCCTTGCTGAACTCCGCGAAGGCCTCGAGGAACTGCCCACGCTGGGCCTCGGTCATTGAGTCGCTGCTCGAGGCGACCTGCGCGTTCTGCTCGAGGTGCGCGATCACATTCATGCCGGAGAGCACGGTGCTGACTCCCGGGTTCGAGAGCAGGAAGCGCAGAGCGATCTCCTGTACCGGCTTGCCCGCCAACTCCGGAAGGGCACGGGCGAAGGCCTCGGACTCGCCAGTGAGCAGACCGCCGCGGAGCGGGCCCATGATCTTGACGCCGACGCCGTGCTCATGGGCGAAATCCAGTGCGCGCTCAGGGGCACGATCGCTGAAGTTGTAGTAGAGGGTAAGGGTGCGGAAGTCGGGCACCTGGTCGAGCCAACTGATGATGAGGTCGGGTGCGGCGTGGCTGGTGAAGCCGAGGTGCTTGACGAGGCCCTGCTCCTTCGCCTCACGCAGGGCCTGAAGCGGGGAGTCTTCGCCCTTGCAGCCGGCCTCGAAGTGCTCGGGGGCGCTCATGTCCCAGAGCTGGTAGAAGTCGAACCAGTCGACGCCGACGCGCTTGAGCGAGTTCTCGATGCACTGCCACATCTGGTCGCGAGTGCTAATCCCCAGACCGCGGTCGAGACGAGGCTCTCCCGCCCGGGGCTGAGCTTTGGCCGAGAGGACGATCTTGTCGCGGGGCACATCGCGGATCGCTGCGCCCGTCCAGGCCTCGGCGTTGGTGTCGAAGTCTTTGAAGCTGTAGGCCGAGCCGATGTCGAAGTAGGTGAGTCCGAGCTGCAGGCCGCGGTCGATGATCTCCTTGGCGTTCTCCGGGCCTTTGAACCGCATGGTCCCAAAGCCGAGCGCAGAGACCATGATGCCAGTGTTGCCGACAGGTCTGTATTGCACGGTGGTACCTCCGAGAACGGGTGTGGGGCTCGGGCGAAGTGCCTTTGTACATGCACCGGGCCACGGGTGGCCCGGCACCGGGGCGACCCTTGCGGGACGCACCCGGCCACCTTAGGCCAACCGAGGTCGGCCTGTCAACCGGGCTTTGACCTGGCCCTTACCCACTTTTGGGGATGGGTATAGGTTTTGGTATGAGGAGGCGGCGGGTGAGTTTTGCGAGCCAGGGGTCGTGGTGGCGCACCAACTGCAGGCCCAGCCACAGGACGCTGGCCGTCTT
>JBDKVB010000073.1 GCA_039679385.1 Armatimonadia bacterium
ATCCTGGCCCGGCGCGTGCTCCATGCGGCTCTGTGGCTGCTGCCCACTCTGGTGGGCGTGGCCGGGGTGTTTGGGCTGCTCGGGGCGCACCTGCTCTTCGCCATGCAGGTCATCGTGTACGTGGGCGCGATCACCGTCCTCATCGTCTTCGCGGTGATGCTGCTGGAAGATGACGCCCGCGAACGGCTGCCCAAGTTCCTGCGCTATCGGATCCCGCTGAAGTACAAGCCGGCGACCGACGTGGTGCTGTACTACTACAGTGGGATGCAGCATGTCCTGGGCGGGCTGGTGGCGGCAGTGATGATGTTCGTGGTGCTGATTGCAGCCATTGCAGAGGCCGCCTGGTACCACCAATGGCAGACGCTGCTGCCCGAGAAGACGTCGCAGTTCGCCGGAGACAACGTGCGCGTGATCGGTGAGCTGCTTCTGACCCGGTATCTGCTACCCTTCGAGGTCGCCTCCGTGGTGCTGCTGGTGGCCCTGGTGGGAGCGGTCGTGATCGCGCGACGCGAGCCGACGGGCCCTGTGGCAGCAAGTCCGACGCAGGAAGATGAGGCCACTGCCACGGACCCAGGGGGAGAGCAATCATGAGCCTACCCCCCATCGGTCTGACACACTACCTTGTCTTCAGTGCGCTGCTCTTCTGCATGGGCCTGTTCGCAGTGATGGTGCGGCGACATGCGGTGGCTGTGCTGCTGGGCATAGAGCTGATGCTGAACGCGGCCAACATCAACCTGGTCGCCATGAGCCGGTACCTGAGCCCTCTGGGGCCTGACGGTCATCCGGCGATGAACACGGTGCTGGGCGGCCAAGTGTTTGCGCTGATCGTGATGACTCTGGCTGCCTGTGAGGTGGCTGTGGGGCTTGCGATCATCGTGGCCTTGTACCGCAACCGGGGGACGGCCAACCCCGACGATGCTGCAGATATGAAGTGGTAGGGAGCCCTGGGGCCAGGACGCCATGCAGCGGCCGGCTTGAGGAGTGGCCCCTTTCTGAGACGCCAGTCACACCAGGATTCGCCAACTAACCATGCTTCAACTCGCCTGGCTCATCCCAATCCTACCCTTCTTCGCCTGTGCGGTGCTGCTGTTCTTTGGCAGCGCGCTGACCCGTCGCATGGACGAGAAGGTTGGCTGGATCGGCGTTGCAGGAATCGCGGCGACGATCCCCCTCGCCTGGGGCGCGATGTTCGAGCTGATCTTCGGGGCCACGTCGGTCAACGTGTCCATCCCCTGGGCGTCGGTCGGGGGACACGCGATCCACGTCGGCTTCATGGTCGATCCGCTGACCGCCGTGATGATCGCCATGGTCAGCCTGGTGTCGACGTGCATCCAGGTCTACAGCATCGGCTACATGCATGGCGACCCGCGCTACTCGCGGTTCTTCGCCTATCTGTCGCTCTTCTGCGGCTCGATGTTCCTGATCTGCCTGTCGAACAACTTCCTGATGCTCTACGCCGGCTGGGAGCTCGTGGGCCTGTGCTCCTACTTGCTGATCGGCTTCTGGTTTGAGCGACAGAGCGCGGCTAACGCCGCCAAGAAGGCCTTCATCACCACCCGCGTCGGCGATGTGGGTTTCGCGATTGGCATCCTGATCCTGTTCGGCTATGCGCCGAGTCTGCTCTACGCAGACGTCTTCGCAGCGGTCGCCAGGGGGATCATCCCCGCCTCAGTGGCCGGGATTGCTGCCCTGTTCCTGTTCAGCGGCGCAATCGGCAAGAGCGCGCAGTTCCCGCTGCATACGTGGCTTCCCGATGCCATGGAAGGCCCCACGCCGGTCAGCGCCTTGATCCATGCGGCTACCATGGTCGCCGCCGGTGTCTTCATGGTGGCGCGGATCTTCCCGCTCTTCTATGCCTCCCTGGGCTCAGTGGTGTTCCTCGGCGCCCCGGCCCTGACCATCGTCGCGGTCATCGGTCTCATCACGGCCCTGATGTCCGCAGTGATCGGTCTGGTGCAGAACGACATCAAGCGCGTCCTGGCCTACTCGACCATCTCACAACTTGGCTACATGATGACGGCGCTGGGAATGGGCGTCCTGGGGTTCACCGCCGGCGTCTTCCACCTGATCACCCATGCGTTCTTCAAGGCTCTACTGTTCCTTGGCTCCGGGAGCGTCATCCACGGCTGCCATGATGAACAGGACATGCGGCGAATGGGCGGTCTGGCGCGGAAGATGCCTGTCACCTACCTGACCTTCTGGGCCGGCACACTGGCCCTGGCGGGCTTCCCGCTGTTCGCCGGGTTCTTCTCGAAGGACGAGATCCTGGCTGCGGCCTGGAGCAACGCTACAGGCTCCCACCTGGGGCCCGGCGAGCCAAGCTATTGGGTCTTCTTCTGGGGTCTTGAGATCGGCGCGTTCCTGACCGCCTTCTACATGGGGCGGCTGTGTTTCCTGACCTTCAGCGGCGAGCCACGGGCGGAGTGCTCTGAACACGCTCATGAGAGCCCGCACGTAATGACGGTTCCGCTGGTTGTGCTGGCGATCTTCGCGGTGTTCCTCGGCTGGGTTGGTACCCCGTGGGTCGCGGGTAACCTGTTCCACCAGTTCGTGCACTTCGACCCGGCGACCGCCTTGCCTGCGGCTGTCGAGCCGCTTGGGCATGGCGTTGCCGCCGGTGCTGAGGCGTCCTCCGCAGAGGGCACGAACTGGGCCGTCATCGGCATCTCCACTTTCATGGCGGTAGCCGGTTTGCTGCTGGCCGCCGCGATCTACCTGTGGAAGCTGGTTTCGGTCGATGTCATCAAGCGCCCGTTGTACCCGATCTACGTCGCGGCACAGCACAAGTTCTACTTCGACGAGATCTACTCCGTCGTCCCGGTCGGGCTCACGATGGGTCTGTCCTGGGGCGCGAAACTTGTGGATACCTACGTGGTCGACGGCCTGGTGAACGCCGTGGGCTGGACAACACGCTGGGTGTTCGCGGGTCTCTCCTGGCTCCTGGACACCTTCGTGGTGGACGGTCTCGTCAATGCCGCGGGCTATGTCTCGAAGTGGACCGGCGAGGCCCTGAGTCGGCTTCAGAACGGTCACATCCAGGAGTACGTGTCGGGGTTCGTCATGTTCGCCTGCGGGCTGATTGTGGCCGTGTTCGTGGCCGTGTTCGTCGTGACCAACGGGATAACCGTCGCCGACGTTGTGCACTTCGTGCGCGGCGTGTTCGGCGGATAGCATATCTGCAAGACGGGTGCGTACGGGTTCGATGGCAGACGCTGCACAGACGGATCACTTGATGGCGGGAACGGCGTGCGTCGACATCACGCCGCCGTTGACGGTGCCCCATCTTGGTTACTACCGGCAGCGCCATGCCTTCTTCACCGGAGTACACGATCCGCTGCAGGCCCGGGCCCTGGTGGTTGATGACGGCGCGACGCGGGTCGCGATCATCGCGGCAGACAGCATTGGGTTCAGCCGGCGCATCCTGGGACCGGGTCGCGATTTCGTTGACGAGGTCAGGGAGCGGATCGAGCGTCTCACCGGGATACCGGCCGGCCACGTCCTGCTGGCGGCCACGCACGCCCATTCGGTTCCAGAGACCATCGGCTTCCGGCCGCTCTGGCAGCACCCCGGGGTGGCGCAGTGGCTGGAAGTGCTGATTGACAAGCTCGCAACGGCGGTCGCCCTGGCTGATCGGGACCGGCAGCCGGTGCGGCTGAAGCTCGCAAGAGGCTCCGCCGAGGGCATCGGCTGGTCGCGCAGACTCATCGACAAGGACGGTCGAGTGTGCCACTACCCGACTCGCCCGCCGGATGACCAGATTGCGGACTGGGGCCGATGCGACCACGCGGTGACGGTGCTGTCGCTGGAGACGCTCAGCGGCAAGGCCAGGAAGGCCCTGGTGCACTTCACCTGCCATCCGACGACGGTTCAGGTGAACCCGCTGGTGTCTGCGGACTATCCGGGCGCAGCGATGCGCTTCGTTGAGGACGCCGGGGGCGATTGCAGCCACGCCATGTTCCTGCAGGGCGCGTCGGGAAGCATCAACCCGGTGCGGGACACGACCGGTTTTGACGACGTCCGCCGTTACGGTCAGGCTCTGGCGGGAGAAGTCATCAAGCTTCTGGCACTCTCGTCGGCACCTGCCCACCCGTGCCTTCCGGCGCAAGTGGCTGTGAAGACCACCACTGTCACCTTGCCCTCTCGGGACCTGCCCGACTTGGAGCAGCTTCGACAGGCTCAGGAAGAGCAACGCCGACTGGCCAGCGAAGCGTCCGACCCGCAGGAGCGCCAGAAGGCTCAGGAGAGCGTGCTGGTGTTGGAGGAGCAGATTGCGCGAGTGGAGCTCGGGACGGGCCCCTTCGTGGCGCAGTTGCAGGGAATTCGGCTCGGCAACCTGGTCCTGGTGGGCTTGCCTGCGGAGCCTTTCGCGGAACTCGGTCTGGCAGTTCGCGCGATGGCCCAGGGCGACATGACTGCAGTCTGCGTCGGCTACGCGAACGGGTACCTGGGATACGTGGCACCCCCGGAGGCCTGGGAGCAAGGCGGTTACGAACTCGGCCTGGGGATGTGGTCGCTGCTGGGGCCGGGCGCCTTCGACGGCCTGCTTGCGGGAGCCAAAGAGCTGGTCGAGGGGCTGTCTGCGTAGAGCGATCGAGGGCGACGGTGGCCTGACCTGCACCGCGCCCGGCAGCACCCGAAGTGCTGCGCGATGATCTTAGTTGTCTCTCGGAGGGTGGTTCATGCCCGACATTCTCAGCATCATGATCTTTCTGCCGCTGCTGGGCATGGTGCTGATCATGCTCATGCACAAAGAGCGGCATGTCGAGGCGATACGCTGGGTCGCGACGCTGTTCGCGGGTCTGACCTTTGCGGCTTCGCTGTATGCGTGGTGGATGATGCCACGGACCGCGGGCATGCAGCTTGAGGTGAGCGTGCCCTGGATCCAGAGCCTCCACATCAACTACCATGTGGGCGTGGACGGCCTGTCCATGCCGCTGGTCGCTCTGACCACTCTCCTGACACTCTTGTCGGTCATCTACTCGTGGCGCATTGAGCACCGCGTGAAGGAGTACATGGCCTTCTTCATGCTCCTTCTGACCGGAATGCTCGGGGTCTTCTGCTCGCTGGACCTCGTGCTCTTCTACGTGTTCTGGGAGGTCGGTCTCGTACCGATGTATTTCCTCATCGGTATCTGGGGCGGCCCCCGACGCGAGTACGCAGCCATCAAGTTCTTCCTGTACACGCTTCTTGGCAGCCTGGCAATGCTGCTGGCGATCCTGGTGCTGTACTTCTTCTCTACCCCACATAGCTTTGACATGCTGGAGCTCGCGCGGCAAATGCCCATGGCTCGCGCCGGTCTTTGGGGCGCGCTGGTCTTCTGGGGCTTCTTCCTTGGCTTCGCGATCAAAGTCCCCATGTTCCCCTTCCACACGTGGCTTCCCGACGCTCACGTGGAAGCGCCGACTGCCGGCAGCGTCATCCTGGCAGGCGTACTCCTGAAAATGGGAACCTACGGCTTCGTGCGTGTGCTTCTGCCGATCCTCCCGCAGCAGACGCAGCAGTTCTCCATGTACATCGCGGTTCTGGCGCTGATCAGCGTCATCTACGGGGCGCTCTGCGCCATGGCCCAGAAGGACATGAAGAAGCTGATCGCCTACTCCTCGGTCAACCACATGGGGTATGTGATGCTGGGGATCGCGGCCTCGGTGGCGCTGGTGGGAGCCAGCGACGTGGTGACCAACCGCGTGACGGCGCTCAATGGTGCGGTGCTACAGATGGTCAACCACGGCATCATCACGGGCGCCCTGTTCTTCCTGGTCGGTGTCATCTACGACCGCGCGCACATCCGCGATATCGACGCTTTCGGCGGGCTGGCCAAGCAGATGCCGGTCTATGGCGGCCTGATGATGATGGCCTGCTTCGCTTCTCTGGGGCTTCCGGGGCTGGCAGGTTTTGTGAGCGAGTTCATGGTCTTCATTGGCGCCTTCGGTACCTACCCGCTCATGACCGGGCTGTCGGTTCTCGGTGTGGTCATTACTGCCGCCTTCTTCCTGGTGATGATCCAGAAGGTATTCCTGGGCGACCTGAACCTCCAGTGGCAGGGCCTCCGCGACATCGACGCAGGAGAGCTGCTGGCAATCGTGCCGCTCTGCCTTCTCATGCTTCTTGTCGGCATCTACCCGGGGCCGCTGGTTGAAGTGATCAACGGTTCGATGAGTGGTCTGCTGCAGACGGTGGGGTACGCGGTGCAGCTAGCAACCACGCACCTGCCGCTGGGCTAGGCGACAGTCACCATCCGGGGCGGGGCCCCGGACCAGCAAGTGGAGTTTGTGATGGCACGACGGGTCGTTCTGTGGGACTTCGATGGGACCCTGGCGCAGCGCCCCGGTATGTGGGGTATCGAGCTGGCCGCCGCTGCGGCCGAGGTGATCCCCGGGCACGTGCTGGATCTGGATGCTCTGCGTCCCTACCTGGCAACAGGGTTCCCCTGGCACGAGCCCGAGCGTCCACACCTCGAGCTGTGCGAACCCGAGGCATGGTGGGCGCACGTTCTGGAACGACTGGCGAGCGGGCTGGTGCAGATGGGCTATGACGGCGGAGTCGCGCGCGAGATCGCTCTGGCCTCGCGGCCCCGTTTCCTGGACCCAACCCCGTACCGGGTCTATCCGGAGGTCGTTCCTACACTGGAGCGGATGACGGCAGAAGGCTGGGAACACGTGGTGCTGTCCAACCACGTGCCGGAGTTGCCGACAATGGCCGAGGCCCTGGGGCTCTCGAAGCACTTCAGGGCAGTGCTGAGTTCGGGGAACCTGGGCTACGAAAAGCCGCATCCGGAGATCTTCCGGCTGGCACTCGAGGCAGCGGGGAGTCCGGAGGAGTGTTGGATGGTCGGCGACAGTCCGGTGGCGGACGTGGAAGGCGCCGAGGGTGTGGGCATCCCGGCGGTGCTGGTGCGCAGGGAGAACGCAGAAGCCAAGCGACGAGCGCCTGATCTTGCGGGCGCCTACGAGATCATTACCGGCCGTGCGGGCCTCTAGGCCCATACGGCAACTGACGGTGCGGGATGCCATACAGCAATATTGAACTCTTTACCCCTGAGCTATGCCTGTGCGGACTCGGTCTGCTCGTGCTGATCGTGGACCTGTTCGTGGCGCCGCGGGCACGGTGGCTTGCGCCGACAGTGGCAGTCGTCGGGCTGGCGGCGTGCCTGCACCCGATCCTTGAACTCTGGGGCACGGCGCCGGTTTTGGAGTTCGCGGGCAGCTATGCCGTCGACGCCGCGGCAGTGTTCTTCAAGGCCTTCTTTGCAGTCGTCGGCATCCTCGTAGTTCTCTTGTCGGTCGGCTACGCGGCCCGTCCCTGGAGGCGAGCGCAGGCAGAGACCAGTGACGCTTCCGCCGCTGACCCCCTCCCCTCCTCCGGGGAGTTCTACTCCCTCATCGTCTTCCTGGTGCTGGGCATGTCTCTCATGGCCGGCGCCAACGATCTGGTCCTGATCTACCTGGCCTTTGAGCTAGTCAGTCTCACTTCCTACCTGATGGCGGCGTGGCGCAAGACTGACCCCGGCTCGAACGAGGCGGGCGTCAAGTACTTCGTGTACGGCGCCGCCGCCTCCGGGGTCATGCTCTACGGTATGACGCTCGTGTACGCCGCCGGGGGCACGACGAACCTCACTGCTCTGTCGCAGCACTTCCTACAGCCGGTGCAAGGTGGCGGACTCGCCCTTCTCGGCGTGCTGGGGCCGCTGCTAATGATGGTGGGCCTGGGGTACAAGATCAGCATGGTCCCCTTCCAGGCCTGGGCGCCGGATGTCTACCAGGGCGCGCCCACACCGGTGACCGCTCTGCTCTCAGTGGGCCCGAAGGCCGCCGGGTTCGCCCTGATCGTGCGCTTCTTCTACACCCTGGCGCCGGCTCTTCACGTGCCTTGGCAGATGGTGTTTGCCATCCTCGCTGTCCTGACGATGTTCACAGGCAACCTGCTGGCGATCCGCCAGACCAACGTCAAGCGGATGCTGGCTTACTCGAGCATCGCCCATGCGGGCTACCTGCTGATTGGGTTCGTCGTCGGTCCTAACGAGTTGTGGGGACTGCCTGGCATTCTGGTATACTTGGTCGCGTACCTGCTGATGAACCTGGGGATGTTCGCGGTGGCTATCGTCCTCGAGCGTGAGGCAGGCCATTCCGAGCTGAGTCGCTTCGCCGGGCTGGCTCAGAGTGCGCCGGGCCTCGCCGCTCTGACGGTGATCTTGCTGCTGTCGCTCACCGGCATCCCACCCACTGCAGGATTCCTGGGCAAGGTGTACATCTTCGGCGCGGCGATCAAGTCGCGTGAGTGGGCCTGGCTGGCAGTGGTCGGGATCATCAACAGCGTCATCTCACTGTACTACTACATGAACATCGCCCGACTCATGTACTTCCAGAAGGACAGCGGCACGGCTCTGCAGCGAGTTCCCGCAGTGCTGACAGTGACGGCGGTTCTCTGCGCCCTGGGCACGCTCGGTGTGTGCATATTCCCTGACTGGTTGGTGGAGGCCGCGCGGCTGACCATGGCGGCTCGCTGATCAAACCACCTCAGAGCGGATACCCGGAGGGCACTGCGGTCAGGCCGAGAGCACAGCGCACGCATCCTGATTCGCGACGGCGGAGACCTATGCCCTGGCAGTTTGACGTACCGGAAGCCACCGTGCAGCGACTGTCGGCCTACCTGGCGATCCTGCGGCGACTGGACCGTGAGGGCAAAATGACCGCCTCGTCGTCGGAGATTGCCCGTCACGCTAACGTCAACGCAGCTCAGGTTCGCAAGGACCTCTCGTACTTTGGGGACTTTGGGCGTCGCGGCCTGGGGTACCGAGTCCGCGATCTGCGGGACCATCTGATGCGGATTCTCGGTGTGGGACGTGAGCGCCGCGTGGTGGTCATCGGCGCCGGCAATCTGGGGGCTGCACTGGCGGGTTACCCGGGGTTCGAGCCACGGGGGTTCCGCATCACCGGTGTGTTCGACAATAACCCGGCGAAGGTCGGCCACAGGTTGTACGGGCAGGAGATCATGGGGATGGACCGCCTGGCGGAAGTCGTGGAGAATGCCGGTGTCGAGATTGCGATCGTAGCTGTCCCCGGAGCGGCAGCTCAGGCCGTCGTCGATGCGGTGGTGGAGACCGGGATCCACAGTATCCTCAACCTTGCGCCGATCCGCGTGATGGCACCGCCCTCTGTCGTGATTCGGAGCGTGGACATGACCAGCCAGCTCGAGGTTCTCTCCTTCTGCTTGACCCACGTTGGAGAGCCCGCCGGGCGTACAGAAGGCGAGTACTAGCCGTATGCCCTTGCAGACCGATCCCCCAGTCTCCCCCCATCAGCCGGAGAGCGCATACCAGGTAGCCGTTCGTCCTGTCGCGCCGGAGATGTCTGTCGTGGAGGGTCGGCTGCTCCGTCTGTGTGGCGACGGGTCCGATCCCCTCAGCTCAGCGGCTCAGGCAGCGGTTGCAGCAGGTGGCAAGCGCCTGCGACCGGCCCTGGTTCTGCTCAGCGCACGCGCCGTCGGCGACGTCACGGCCATAACCATGGACTTGGCTCTGGCGGTGGAGGTCATGCACCTGGCCTCCTTGCTGCATGATGACGTCGTCGATCAGGCCACGGTGCGTCGCGGGCGCCCATCACTGCGAGCACAGTCCGGAGACCGTGCCGCCGTCCTTGTTGGCGACTACCTGGCAGCGTGTGCCTACAACGAGCTGGCGTCCTTGCGCGATGGTCGCTATGCCCAGGTCTTCACGGCCGCAGCGATGGAGATGTGTCGATCCGAGGCAATCTTCGCTGACAAACGTCCCGAGGACCTGACCCAGGATGACTGTCTGGATTCGGCGCGCGGCAAGACAGCAGCGCTGCTTGCGGCGTCCTGCCAGGTGGGGGCTCTGAGTGGCGGCGCGAGTGACGAGGCCGCAGCACGGTTCCGCAGCTTCGGGGAGCATCTGGGTATCGCCTTCCAACTCACCGACGACCTCCTCGACATCTATGGCCGTGAGGCAGTCACCGGCAAGGCTCCTGGACGCGACGTATTGACCGGTCAGTTCACTGTTCCGATCGTCCACGGACTGCACTCGTCGCGGGCGGGCGAGGTGCGAACAGCTATCGAGCAGGTCCGTAGTGCCGAGGACCCGGCGCAGGCCCTCGGCCGGCTGGCTGCGCTCCTGGACCAGATCGGCGCAAGAGCGGCCACCGAGGAGATGGCACGCCGGCAGGTGGCACTGGCCAAGGCTGCCCTTGAAGGCCTCGTGGTGAGCAGCCAACCGGCGCTGCAAGGGTTGCTGGCGATCGCCGATTACCTGCGCTCGCGACGTACCTGAGCCGTCACAGGTTGGACCGTACGTCATGCCGCCGTGCCGGCACACCTGGGTGCGCTACCCGTCAGGACCTCCGAGACGGTTCCTTGGGGTTCGCCTTTCCCTCTTCCCCATCGGCCCTCCTCAGGACGTCCTCGATCTTGTCCACGATCTTCTGCTCCGGCGTCTTCTGCTCTTCGGGCTTTGTGCCTCTGGTGACCCAGCGGAGGAGAAACACAACGGCCACCAGGCTCAACACTACGACCACGAGCATCTGCACGGCGGTTCTGGCCCGCTCGGTGGGCCCCAGGGGCTGTAGGTAGTCGCCGACGGGAGGTTGCCCGAAGATAGGCATCTCCGTCATGTTGCTCTCCTCGGGCGACTGGGCGAGGACCAGTCGGCCAGGAAGCAGCACCAGGGCTACCAGCCCCACCAGCACGAGGGCACACGGTCTCATCAGTGCGTCAATCCTCTCTCTCTGGTATGCGTGACTGACATCATAGCACAACCTTCACGCGTGCCGTATCCCTGAGTGCCGATGGTCGTCGCCGCTACCCACTCACAGCAAAAGGTCTCCTTGCTGCCGAGGAGGTATTCCTGCGGCCGTAGGGAAGTCAACATGACAGTTGCAGTACGATGCCTCAGGAGGCCGTGATGAGTGACACACTTGCGCTTGAGGGGGGCACTCCCCTCGTTCCCAGTGGCATGGTCAAGAGCTGGCCACCACTGACCCAGGCAGACAAGGACGCAGTGCTGGCTGTCTTCGACAGCGGCGAGCTGCACGGGACGTCGGCTCCCTGCGCGCTGAAGCTGCAGGATCGCTGGGCTGAGTATGTCGGCACCAAGTATGCGCTCGTAACCAACAGTGGGACCGCTTCGCTGCACATGGCAGTTGCCGGAGCAGGAATCGGCCCGGGCGATGAGGTCATCACAAGCGCTTTCACCTACTGGTCCACTGCGGCTGCCATCCTGCACCACAACGCGGTTCCCGTGTTCGTCGACATCGACCCCAGAAGCTACACGATGGACCCCGCGCTGATCGAAGAGCGCATCACCGAGCACACGAAGGCGATCCTGCCGGTCCACATCCACGGGATGCCGGCCGACATGGACCCCATCAAGGAGATTGCGCACCGGCACGGTCTGCTGATCATCGAGGACGCCTGCCAGGCCCACGGGGCGACCTACAAGGGCGTCAAGACGGGGGCACTGGGCGACATCGGCTGCTTCAGCTGCAATCGCTCGAAGAACCTCTCCGGCGGCGAAGGCGGCCTGTGGACCACTAACAACGAGGACTTCTACCGACGGGCCGCCAAGCTGCGCGAGTTCGGGGAAGTCGTCTTGCCGAACCAGGTGCGCGAGTACAACGCCTACGGTCTCGGCTGGATGTACCGGCCACACGAGTTCGTGAACGCTCTTATCCTCAGCCAGCTCGATCGGCTTGAGGAGCACAACGCAATCCGGCGCCAGTTCGCGGCCTACCTGACGGAGCAGTTGGCGCAGATTCCCGGCGTCAAGGGCCCCTACACCCCGGACTATGCGAACCCGTGCTACTTCAGCTACGTGGTGGAGTTCAAGCCCGAAGAGGTTGGTCTGGACGTAACACCTCGCGAGTGGAAAGTGGCAGCCCAGAAGGCCCTCGCCGCCGAAGGTGTACGCCTTGGGCAGTGGCAGACCATGCCGGTTCCCGCCCAGGACGTGTTCAAGAACCGCGTCGGGTACGGCAAGGGCTGTCCGTGGACCTGCCCCTTCGGTCGCGGCGATGTCTACTACGATGCTGCTGAGTATCCCAAGACGATCGAGTTCATCGACGGCCACTCGTACCTCTCGGCCGTGTACCCGCCCAATGAAATGAAGCTCATGGAGTTGTACGTCGAAGGTTTCCGCAAGATCAGCGCCAACGCCGCGCGGGTCATGGAACTCGCGAAAGGATAGGTCCGTATTATGAAGCTTGGTTTCATGATATACTCGCTCGGCCGCACTCTCCTGGAGAAGAAGATCACGGTGCCCGAGGCCTTCTCGTTGATGAAGGAGTTGGGTGTCGAGGGCGTAGACCTCACCGTTCAGCATGTCGAAGGCTACACCATGGCGCAGGTTCGGAGCATGCTCGAGGATATGGGCATGGTCGTTTCGTGCAACATTGGCGGCGCCAGCCTCACCATGAGCGATTCGGCGGCCCGGACTGCGTCGGTGGACGCCATCCGGAAGGTCATCGACAACGCTGTCGAGTTGGGTACCGGCAACGTTCTGGTCACCACTGGCGGCTGCGCTCCCGGTCAGGAGAAGGCCGAAGCTCGGGCAAACGTGGCGACCGGTCTCTCAGAGCTGCTGCCCTATGCACGGCAGGCGGGCGTCACGCTGAGCATCGAGGATTTTGGCAGCCCTGCAGCAGCCTACCAGACCTCGGCAGAATGCATGGAGTGTTGCGACCTTGCCGGCCCGGAGCTGAAGATCACCTATGACTCGGGGAACATGGTGATGAGTGACGAGGACCCCGTCGCCTTCTGGGAGGCTGTGAAGAGCCGTGTCGTCCACGCCCACGCCAAGGATTGGGAGCTTCTGGCACCCGACGCGGAGGCCCGCCTCATCTCCCGCGCAGGAAAGCGGTACATCGGGACGGTCGTAGGCTCCGGTGTTCTCGACTATCCCGCCATCATCGGTGCCATGGAGGCGGCCAACTATGACGGTTTCCTGTCCTTTGAGTACGAGGGCACCGGCGATCAGGTGGCTGCTGCACGACAGGGAGTCGGGTACATGAAGCGCCTCATGTTCGGAGCAGAATGACGTCAGAAGGCCTCCAGGAGGCCTTAACAGCGCCCTTTGGGCTGCGTCCCGCAGAGGGGATACTGTTACAGTATGGGGCGGAAAAAAGGCGCGACGACCTTGACAACAGCGTGTCATCTCCTCTACAATACGTGCAAGCTCCAGCATGAAGTACCGGAGGGTGATTTCCGTGAGACGGCTAACTCTACTCAGCTTCCTCGCCGCGTTCGCTCTATGCCTTGCAGTCGCCTCAGCAGACGTCATCGTTGATGGGAATGACAGCGATTGGTCCAGCCTTCCCGGGAGCATTCAGATTCCGGACAATGGCGGGGTCAATGAGCCCCTCATCCCCGACTACTATGATATCAACGTCAATGGATTCCACTACGGCGACGCAGGGAGTCTCTCGTCGACCGCTGACAACCTCTACTATTTCCTGGCCAAGCAGTGGGGGCTCTTTCCAACCGGCGGCGAGAAGTCGGCCGACGACCGTCTCGAGATCCTGATTGATGCTTTTGACGGTGCCGGCACCACGATCTATGATACCCCTGGCGTTGACTACCGGATCTACTGGAACCTTGACAACCCCGTAACGCAGTACACCCTGCGGTCTGACGTACCGGTCTATCACTGGACCGGCACCGCGTGGGACTGGACCCCTGGGAACTACGCGTGGGTAGCGTACGGCAACAACCCGGCAGCCGCGTCAGACCACTGGTCCGCGGAGTTTGCTCTGGACCCATCGCTCATTTGGGGCAAGAGTGCTGCGGGTAACGTCTCTTGGGCTGCGTACCTGGACAACGGTAGCACGGCTCCGGATGACAGCTGCCCGAACACTCCGGAGAAGAACCCCGGCCCGGTTCCCGAGCCTGGTACACTGGCTCTGTTCGGCCTGGGTCTCCTGGGTGTAGTCGCGTGGCGCCGCCGCAAGACCACCACGGAAGAGTAGAGGAGCACCGCCTCCTTCGATGTGAGCGCCGCCCTTCTTGGGCGGCGCTTTTTTTTGCCGGCTTCGTCGCACCCAAGGAACCACTCCGCGCCGCAGACAGTCGCAACATACGGCCAGCACCGCTGCGTTCCTTTGCCGTCCCCAGGGAGCCTGGATCGAGCCATGCGCCTTCTCGAACGCTACCTTCTACGTGAGATGATAGGGCCCGCTATTGCTGCCCTGCTGGGATTCGTCGTTCTCATCACGGGACACGTTCTGTTCACCGTGGTCGACGTGATCGCTGGCAAGGGTGTACGGTTCGAGAGCATCCTATGGTTCGCGGCGCTCAAGACTCCCGAGGCGGCGGTGCTCGCCTTGCCTGTGGCCACGCTGCTCGGATGCGCACTGGCGCTCAATCGGCTGGCCTCGGACAATGAGTTGAACCCGCTTTTCGCGGGCGGCCTTGGCGGGTACCGCCTGCTGATGGCTCCCCTTCTCCTGGGTACGCTTGCCACGGTGCTCTCTATTGGGATCAAGGAGTTGGCCGTTCCGGCGGCCGATCGGGAGGCACAGTCGCTCCTGCGGGAGATGCTCATCCGACAGAAGACCCTGGCCTTCAAACCCAACCGCTTCCTCGATACAGGTGGTCGCTGGGTCTTCCTCCCGCGGGAGGTGGACCGGGATCGTGACATGCTTCGTGGGCTCGTTTGTCTGATGAAGCGGCCAGGGGCCTTCCCCGTCGTGATCTGCGCCAAGAGCGCCCACTTCACAGACCGGCGCCTGTGGGCTGAAGGTGTGAACACCTACGAGTTTACCTATCCTGACAAGCTGAACTGGCTGCGTAGCCCAAGCTCGGTGATTGACCTGGGCAACCTGTCCCCTGGCACCGTTGGCGGCGCGTCTATGCAGAATCAGCCTCTGCGCGAGCTCCTGGTCGAGCGTGCGGGGCATCGCGCAGGTGGCGCCGACGCAACGCGGGAATATGACATGGAGATACATGGTCGGCTCTCGCTGGCTTTCGCCTGCCTGGTCTTCGCACTCCTGTCCGTCCCGGTGGCGATGCGGTGCGGCCGTGCTCAGACCTTGGCCGGTGTCCTGGCGACGCTCATTGTCGCCTTCGTCTACTTCGTCGTCATGCTTGCTTTGAGGCTTCTGGGGAGCAACGGAACCTTGCCCGCGCCCGTCGCGGCCTGGGCTCAGGACGTTGTACTGCTCTTTGCTGTGTTCGCCTCCATGCGGCGTTTCTAGAGGGCACGCGGGTCCCGAGCAGTCGACCTGCCGGCATGGCTGTTGTCGGCCGGGCACCAACTTCCCTGGGAGTGATGTTGTTCGGTCATGGGACGCCTGGTTCGGATGGTATTACTCGTGATGGGCCTTTGGTATGCGGCGGGTCCCGCCGTGGCCCAGTCAGAGTCGGTGCCCTCTGCCCAGCCTCGTCCTTCAGACGCCCCAGGGGTACCGACACCACCTGGGACCGATGCCCCCGAGACCCCGCGGAGTGCCGGTCCCGCAGCCTCCTCCCCCAGACCGCAGTTAGGTCTTGAGGCTATCACTGGCGCTCTCAAGGAGGGCAGGTTCCAGCTTCAGGCCGAGCACCTGGGGGTACGCGAGGGTGCTGCCTATGCCGAGGGCGGCGTGCGTGCGGTGAGCGGCAACATGACCCTGACCGCTGACGGTGCAGTGGTCGAGCCAGATCAGGTCACCGTCCACCTCCTCGGGCACGTCGTCATCGGTTCGCCGCAGATGCAGACGACGGCCACCAGCATCGAGATCAACATCGAGACGAACCACTGGAGGAGCACTGAGGCACACACCGAGGTCAAGCCCGGCTTCTTCGAAGGTGGCGTGGAATCGCCGCTGTTCGTGCGCGCGCGGACTCTGGAGGGCACCAGGGGCGGAGAGCTGGTCGAAGCCCGGGGGGCAAGCGGCACCACCTGTGACCGCGAGCAGCCCCACTATGACCTGCGGTCCTCCAAGATCACTGCGATCCCTGGTCGCAAGGTCATCTTCCGGAAGCCTTCGCTCTACGTCTTCGGACACCGGCTGGTCCGGTTCCCCTTCAACCTTGCGCTGTCCCTGGAGAGCAAGCAGAACAAGTTCATACCGGAGTTCGGTCAAAGCGAGGTCGAGGGTTACTTCGCCAAGCTGGCGTATCTGTACGTTCTGAACCCTGAGAACAGCGGGCTACTGCGCCTCAATGTGACCCAGAAGCGAGGCACTGGTCTGGGCTTCGACCACACTCTCGAGACCACTCAGCAGCACGGCGAGCTGGCGGTTCTGTGGGAACCAAAGGAAGGGGCTCTTAGCTCGCGCCTCGACCACCGGTGGCAGATATCGCAGGAGATGTCTTCAGAGCTCACCTCGAACCTGCAGCGCAACAGCGGCTACTACGGGGAGACGGAGACGCTCTCGAACAACTGGACGCTGCGCCGGGCAACGACTGAGGCCAACTCCCAGCTCGGCTTCCAGCAGTCGGTCTCGCAGTCGGGGTCTTCGACCTCGCGCTCGTTCACCAGCGCCTTCAGCCATCAGCAGCGGCAGGGGGCGAACACCGATTGGAGTGTGCGGTCCAACTACAGGAGCAGCCGCTACTCCAGCTCACAGGCCGCCGATGAGGAGCTCCAGTCGTCCTTCGAGTATGGCCATCGTGCCCGGGCCTACGACTGGCGCGTCGTCGCTGACAAGCGACACGACCTGGACGGCTCCAGCTATACAGGAGACTCTTCCTATCGGTATCTCAACCGCCTGCCACAGTTCACCTTCAACACCGACAGCACCCGGATGCCCAACATCAAGCCTCTGGGACGCATCGGCACACAAGCGACCGTCGAGCTTGGGCGCTATGAGCAGCGTCCTGACAATGTGACCATCAGCCGGGCCGCACTCAAGCTCGATCTCGGCGGCAGCGAGCGACGGATCACGGGCAGTTCGCGGCTTCGCACGGCTGCCCGCTACTACCAGGCGTTCTACGACGACGGATCGGCTCAGTACCTTCTCGGCGCAACCTCCCAGCTTCGACAGGAGCTGGGCAATCACTGGAACCTGCAGACTTCGCTGAACTACTTCCGTCCCAACGGATTCGCGCCCCTGCAACTGGACTACTGGTCACGTCAGGAAGACATGCAGTTCCAGGCAGTGCGGCTGTCACCAAACCGCTCGCGGATAGATATGTCCGGCGGATATGACTTCGTGGGCAACCAGTGGCGCACCCTTCTGGGGCAGTTCGAGTACATGACCTCACGTAGTTCGAAGCTGGAGATGCAGACCGGGTACGACCTCGAAGCGGCCATGTGGCGTCCTCTGAACGCCCGCTGGACGTTCGTCCACCCGCGAGAGATGTCGCTGGCTCTGGGGGCGCAGTACCAGATCGAGGACTCGCAGCTGCGTCAGATCACCATGGACCTGGACTGGCTGGTCACCCCGCGCACGCGACTGGAGTTGCAGACGACCTACAGTGGCTACACTCATGCCCTGGACGAGATGGACGTACGTGTGACGCGCGACCTGCACTGCTGGATCGGCTCGGTCGCCTATAGCCGGCTGACAGGTGAGTTCCAGGTGAACCTGGGCCTCAAGGCCTTCCCCTCAGAAAAGACGAACTTCGGCTCGACGCGTGGCGCACGCTTCGAGAGTGGCGCGGGAGCCAGCTTCTAGGCTGATGCGGCGCGGGTCCGTGGTGCTCACGGCCTTGCGCCCAGACCTCTGTGCAGGTATGTTATGGGGTGTCAGGTTCCTGAGGAAGGCCGAGAGTGGTCCTGTCGGTGCACCCCTGGTCGGAGGAGAGCTTGGTAATGGCTACGCTCAAGCAGCTTGCCGCATGCTTCGCGATGCTTTGCATCCTGACGGGGTGCACCTCCTGCGGAGGGGGCCAAAGCACCGTGCCGACTCCGCCTCCGCCGACGCGTCCGAACTTCGACCGCAGTCTGGCGTACTCGGACATCGTGACGCAGTGCAACTTCGGACCGCGTAACCCCGGCTCGACGGGCCACGAGAACTGCCGGGTGTGGCTTGTGAACAAGCTGACCGCGCTGGCGGACAGTGTTGTGAAGCAGGACTTCAGCGCCCAGACGCCCCTGGGCGGTCCCTACAGCTTCGAGAACATAGTCGGAGTCTTCGCCAGTCAGGCCACCGGCTCTCCCCTGCTCCTGGCGGCCCACTGGGACACTCGTCCCATCGCGGACGAGGACCCTGACGCGGCGAACCGGAATACGGCCATCCTCGGCGCCAACGACGGAGCTTCGGGAGTGGCTGTGCTCCTGGAGTTGGCCCGGCATCTGAAGGACAACCCACCGACGCGGCCGGTCATCCTTGCCTTCGTCGACGCGGAGGACTCTGGCCTGGGCTCCAGCGCCCAGCCGTACATGGGCTTCTGCATCGGCTCGAACCACCTGGCGAACAACTGGCCCAGCAGCCTGCCGGTCCCTTCTGAGATGATCCTGTTGGACATGGTCGGCGCCGATCAGCGCAACAACCCACGGCTTCAGCCGACTGGTGCCATCGGTGGGCCGGAGTTCCGCCTCGAGCAGAACTCGCTGAACTCGAACCCATCCCTCATGAACCGCATCTGGAGTGCGGCCGAGACCCGTGGGCACACCGCCTTCGTGCGCCAGTCTCAGGGCGCGATCACCGACGACCACAAGCCCTTCATCGACAAGGGCCTGCCCGCGGTAGACATCATCCACTTCGCCCCGGCCGAATGGCACACGGTGGACGATACCCCGGCGAACTGCTCGGCCGAGACCCTGTACCAGGTGGGCGACACCCTCGTGTCGATCCTGTGGCCCTAAGGGCCACTGGCAGGCGCGACCCGGCCCATGCCTCGACGTGACGGTAAGTGATGGGGGCACTGGGAAGACCCCAGGGGGCTGTCAGACGCCGATGTGACCGGGGCGTCTGATCTTGGCGGCTCGGCGCACGAGTTCACGCGCTGCGGCCTCGGGGTCCGGCTGGTCACTGATTGCGCTGATGACCGCCAGCAACTCGGCCCCGTGAGCCACGACCTCTTCGAGGTGCTCGGCCCCGACTCCGCCTATCGCACAGACGGGCAGTGTGGTTGCCGCGCGAACGGCCTCCAAGGCTTCGAGGCCAACTACCGGCTTCTCAGGTCTCGTGGGAGAGGGATAGAGGGCACCGACGGCGACGTAGGTTGCGCCGTCAGCTTGGGCAATCCGGGCGTTTTCAGGGGTGGGGGTGGTAGCTCCAATGATCGCCGTCGGACCCATGAGGCGTCGAGCATAGGCCACCGGCAGGTCCTCGGCACCGAGGTGAACACCATCAGCACCGACTGCCAGGGCCACGTCCACGCAGTCATCGATGATGAGTGGCACCTTCGCCGCGCGGGTCATGCGTACCAGGACAGAAGCCTCCTCGACCAGATCGCGTCGCGAGAGTGACTTTGCCCGCAACTGGACCATCCCGACGCCGGCGCGCAACACTGCAGCGACAGTGCGACGGACTTGCTGCTGGTTCCGGCCGATATCCGAAGTGACATAGTAGATGTTTGAGCGCAAAGCCTGGATCAGCATGTCCCCAAGTATAGCGTGACATGCTCTGGAAGGGAAGGAGCGCCGACCGCCTACCACCACCACCGGACCTTTCTACTTTGCCCGGATAGGACATTGTCACCTTGCGCCTACACCCGAGGCGGACAGCCTTGACACTCCTCCAGGATGGGCGATAGAATAACTTCCCAATTGGCGTAAGCGAGCCGATAAGGATTGCACGTTGGCTCCCTGGCACGTGTTCTTGCGCGTTGCTCGGGGCCGACGTGTGCCTTCTTGTTTCCTCGAACGGTGCGCGGGATTGTGAGGCCAGCCGGATGGATTACCGCAAGACCCTGAATCTGCTGAAAACTGATTTCCCGATGAAGGCCAACCTGCCACAGCGCGAGCCCCTGCTCGTGGAGTGGTGGGAGGACATCGATATCTACGACAAGGTCCGGGAGAAGAGCAAGGGAAGGCCCAAGTGGATCCTCCACGACGGCCCCCCCTATGCGAACGGCAACATTCACCTGGGCCAGGCCCTCAACAAGATACTCAAGGACATCGCTATCAAGTACAAGACGATGCGGGGTTACGATTGCCCGTACGTTCCCGGCTGGGACACTCAGGGGCTCCCGACCGAACAAGCGGTGCGTCGCGAGAAGGGGGTTGACCGCAGGCAGGTCTCGCCGCTGGAGTGGCGCCGGATGTGCGGCGAACTGGCACTCGGGTATGTCGACACTCAGCGCAAGCAGTTCAAGCGTCTGGGGGTCCGTGGCGACTGGGACCACCCCTACCTCACGCTGAGCAAGGAGTACCAGGCACGCCAGATCGACGCCTTTGGCAAGATGGCGCTCAAGGGCCTGGTGCATCGTCGCCTGCGGCCCGTCTACTGGTGCCATCACGAGGACTGCATGACAGCCCTGGCCGAGGACGAGATCGAGTACCAGACGAAGATCTCGCCGGCCATCTACGTTGCTTTCGAGTTCCCGGAGGGCACCAAGCCCTTCGGTGCCGAGGCCCAGACGGCTGTGCCCGCAGGCACCAATCCCGAGGTCGTCATCTGGACCACTACGCCCTGGACGATCCCCGGCAACACCGGCATCGCGCTCAACGACAGCGCCGAGTACGTGTTGCTGCGAGCCACGCTGCGCGGACGGACACGCTTTCTGGTCTGCGCCTCCGCCCTCATGGACACCATGGTGAGCGAGTGCGAGTTGCAGGACGTGGAGATTCTGGGCCGCGCTGCTGGTCGCGATCTCGAAGGCATGGTGGCCGTCCACCCGATCTACGGGCGAGATTCGCGGATTGTCCTCGCTGACTATGTTGTGATGGATCAGGGCACCGGCTGCGTGCACACTGCGCCGGGTCATGGTCTGGAGGACTTCCAGACGTCGCTGCGGTACCAACTGGACGTCATCAGCCCGGTCGACGACGAGGGCCGCTTCACTGACGAGGCCGGTCCGGATCTGGTCGGGAAGGTCTGCGACAAGTCCAACGAGAACGTCCTTGACCTCCTGCGGGCCACGGATGCCCTGTTGCATGCCGGCACGATCGAGCATGACTATCCCCACTGCTGGCGCTGCCACAACCCGGTCATCTACCGTGCAACCAAGCAGTGGTTCATGGACATCGACGCCCTACGAGCCGATGCCCTGGTGCAGATCAAGAACGCTGACTGGATGCCAAAGTGGGGCGAGTCCCGGATCAGCGGCATGGTAGCTGCGCGGCCGGACTGGTGCATCTCCCGACAGCGCATCTGGGGCGTACCGATCCCGGTGTTCTACTGCAAGAGCTGCAACCAGGTGCTCCTCACACAGGAGAGTGTGGACAGCGTCCGCGACATTGTGGCCGAACACGGGGCCGATGCCTGGTTTGAGCGGGACGCCAAGGACCTGCTGCCCGCGGGGACTCACTGCGCTAAATGCCAGGGCACGGAGTTCACCAAGGAACCAGACATCATGTCTGTGTGGTTTGATAGTGGGGTAAGTCACTACAGCGTCCTGCTGACGAACCCTGACCTGAGCTTCCCGGCTGACCTGTATCTGGAGGGCGACGACCAGTACCAGTGTTGGTTCCAGACCTCGCTGTGGTGCGCGGTTGCCCTGGGCGAGCCAGCTCCCTTCAAGATGGTGGTGGGGCACGCCTTCTTCGTCGATGAGACCGGGACGAAGATGTCCAAGAGCAAGGGCAACATCATCTCGCCCCAGGTGATCTACGACAAGTACGGCGCAGACGTGCTGCGGCTCTGGTTCACCTACGCCGACTTCCGCCGCAAGATGTTCTGCACCGAGGACATCTTCCAACAGGTAGCCGACGCCTACCGGCGCATTCGGAACACCGCACGGTTCATGCTCCAGAACCTGCAGGACTTCAACCCGGCGACAGACAGCGTGCCGGAGCCGGAGATGCGTGAGTTCGACCGGTGGGCGCTCATGCGGATGAGCCAGTTGGCGGCCCGCATGACCGCGGCCTTCGATGAGTGGGACCTGCATCTGTTCTACCACGACCTCCACGCCTTCTGCGCCACTGACCTAAGTGCTATCTATCTGGATGTGCTCAAGGATAACCTGTACACGAATCGGGCAGACGCGCCCGAGAGGCGTTCGGCACAGACGGCTCTGTGGCAGATGCTACTTGCTCTCACCAAGATGATGGCGCCGGTTCTGACGTTTACGGCAGAGGAAATCTGGCAACATTGTCGAAAGCTTGATCCGGAACTCCCCGAGAGCGTGCAACTCGCCGACTGGCCGGAACCCATGCCGGCGAACGAAGAGTTTGCAGCACGCTGGGAGAAGATGCTGGCAGTTCGCGGCGTGGTCATGGCTTCGCTGGAGGCTGCTCGAGGCGCGGGTGACGTTGAGAACCCGATCGAGGCGCGAGTGGACCTCTACAGCGATGGCCCGACTCGCGACTTCCTGAGGAGTTTTGGTGACACGCTACCGTCTCTGTTTATCGTGTCGGCCGTAGAGCTCCATGACGTGGCAGACGCGCCCGTTGAAGTGGCGGAGCACGTGGGCGTCGCTGCCGTGGCGAAAGTTGCAGAAGGGGACAAGTGCCCACGTTGCTGGACTCGTTCCACGACAGTGGGAGCGGACACGACCTATCCGGAGCTGTGTGCCCGTTGTGCAGGGCGTGTGTCGTAGCGGTCCTGGGCATGGGCACGAGACTGTAGCAGGGGTCTGGCCGTAAGCCGAGTGAGAACGTGGGTCGGGATGGGCCGGTTCCAGGCTCTGAGGGGTAACACACTCGGAACGTAGCGCCCGGCGTCCCAGGGCGTTCGTTCGCGGAGGCTTCGCGGCCGACCATCAAGAACAGCCTCATCACAGGAGGACAGTGCTGTGCCCCGAACGCGGAACCTGGACATGACAAAGTTCAAGGAACGTCTGGAGGAAGAGCGCACCAAACTGCGGGCCGAACTGCAGCGCATCGACGACCGCACGGCGGGCCGTGACCGGCTGAACTCGGACGTGGCCAGCGAGGACTTCGACGAGCCCGGGGGAGATGCCGCGCAGGAGACACTCGAGCGCTCCCAGTCGATGGCTATCGGCGAAAGCCTGCGCGGCATGCTGGACAATGTGGAGAATGCGCTCAAGAAGATCGACGCGGGCTCCTACGGGGTCTGTGATTCCTGCGGCAAGGAGATCCCCAAGGCGCGACTCGAGATCATGCCTGCGGCCACGATGTGCACGGCCTGTCGCGCGCGCCTGTCGAGCTGATGAGTGACGACACGCCGAAAACCGGGAGCGCCTGGGTCAGTCGTGCACATCTGTTCGGTCCTGCCGTGGTGACGGTGGCGGTCGATCAGCTGACAAAGGCGCTCATCGTATCCAGAATGAGCGTCGGTGACTCGATACCGGTTCTCGGCCCCTATCTGAGCCTGACGCGCCGCACCAATACAGGCGGCGCCTTCGGCATTCTCCAGGGGAACGCCATCCTGCTGGCGGTAATCGGGGTATCGGTCATCTGTGCCCTGGCGATAGTGGGGCCCAGAGTTGCCGGAGCGAACCGACCAGTGTTGTGGTCCTTCGGCTTGGTGCTCGGCGGCGCCCTGGGCAACCTGCTTGACCGGGTTTTGCTGGGCCACGTGGTCGACTTCATTGACTTCCATGTGTGGCCTGTGTTCAACGTTGCCGATATCGGCATCACCTGCGGCGCCGCGCTGCTATTCCTGTGTCTGCTCCTCGATAGCCGAGTGCAAGAGGCAGCAGACCCCGGCGACGGCTTCTAAGGCAGGACTCTGCCGATCCGCAATCTCATCCCAGGGCCTGGCAGAGCCGGGCACCTCGGTCCCGTCCACCCTTCTTCAGCTCACATTCACTGCCCTTGGCACCAGCCAGATAGGCTTGCATCGCTATGCGTTCAGTTCTCGTGTCTCTCGGGCCCTGGGGATGGCCGGCCGTCTTCGGCCTTGCCGCGGTGCTCGTCATCGTTGTATTCCTCTGGCGCAAGCTCGAGCGTCTTCTCGATGAGGAACCAGCGCCCATCGATGGGCGCTGGTACGTCTTCACTTCCGCAGCAGTGGCCCTTGTCTCCTATCTGCTACTCCTGGCTATCAACCGGCTCGCACCCGTGGAGATCAAGTCGTACGGCGTGATGCTGCTGTGTGGCTTCGTGGCCGGCATCATCTACGCGTATAAGGTCGGCCCCCAACGCGGTCTGACCCTCCCAATGATCATCGACATGACGCTCCTGGACTTGGTCCTGGCGATCGTGGGAGCACGCGTCATTTTCGTCCTCACGATGTACCAAGACTACGCCGCTGCGCCCAGCACGGTTCTTGATGTGTGGCGTGGTGGGCTGTCCTTTCACGGGGGACTCCTAGGCGCCGTCGTGGCCACTGTGATCTTCTGTCGCTGGCGCAAGGTCAGGTTCGCGGTGCTCGCAGACATCTGCACGCCCGCAGTCACACTTGGCTATGCGCTCACTCGCATCGGCTGCTTCCTGAACGGCTGCTGCCATGGCGGGCCGACCAACCTGCCCTGGGGCGTCGTCTTCCCAGAGAACGCAGCGCGTTTCCCGATGCCTGTGCATCCGACCCAGATCTACTCCGCGATCGGCAGCGTCATACTCTTCTTCATCCTCACGAGACTGTGGCCGCGTATGCACCGCCCGGGGCAGCTGTTCCCCGTGTACCTGGTGCTGTATTCGTTCATGCGTTTCTTCATGGAGGCGACTCGCCGGGGTGCTACGGCCGAGCCCTCCTCCTGGCTACCCGTCCTGACCGTGGGGCAGGTCGCCTGCATCGCCATCGCCCTGGCAGGCCTGGTGTGGTTCGCAATCCTCCAGCGGATGCCTTCCGAGAACCCGCTGACGGCCTCCGCCCTACTCGGCACCCCGAAGCCTTCGGAGCTTCCCCACACTTCCCGCGCAACCTCCGTGAGCAGCAAGTCTGCGGCGGGAAAGCGCAAGTGACGCACAGATGCTCTCACCCCAGGAACCTGAGCGAAGGTGGGCCGGGGTTGTTCCTCGAGAGGGCCACGGGAGACGGCTGGATCAGTTGCTGGCCGCACTGGTGCCGGACCTCACACGCGCGCAGGCCCAGCGGCTGATTCGTGAAGGCCTGTGCCTGGTGGAGGGCCGCCCCGGGCAGTCCTCCGACCGTCCGCCGGCCGGGACGATGATCTCCGTCACTCTCCGCGCCCCACACACCGACGTGGCGGCTGAGGCCACGCCTCTGGACATCCTCTTCGAGGACGACGTGATCATCGCCCTCAACAAGCCGGCAGGCATGGCCGTCCATCCGGCTCGAGGAACGCCTACCGGGACACTGCTGAACGCCCTCATGGGGCACCTGGGGCCCGAGGCACGCCCATCTCTCGTACACCGCCTGGACCGCGACACCTCCGGGGCCCTGCTTGCTGCCAAGACGCCCCAGGCACACCACGGACTCCGCCGGCAGATGGAAGCGAGACAGCTACGGCGGACCTACTGGGCGCTGGTGTGGGGAGTCGTGACGCCTGCCGAGGGTGTCATCCAGGCGACGCTGGCCCGGGCCCGTGGTGACAAGACGCGTATGACCGTCTGCCCGCGGGGGAAGGAGGCCGTCACGCACTACCGAAGACTGCAGATTCTGCTGGTCGAAGGCGAGTCGGTCAGCCTCGTGGAGGCCCGTCTGGAGACTGGCAGGACCCACCAGATCCGCGTGCACTTCGAGTGGATCGGTCACCCGCTGGTTGGCGAGCGCGTCTACCGGGGAGCACGGGCGACCCGGACGGCAACCGACGGGGCCTTCCCCGGGCAGGCGCTACACTCACGGAGGCTGGAGTTCCTCCATCCCGTCTCCGGCCACGCCATGGGGGTCGAGGCGCCGCTGCCTGAGGCCTTCGCCCGGTTCGTGACCATCGGCGACGCAGAAGGCTGTTAGCCCCCAGCGTCCGCACAAGCCTCACGAACGGCCGGGTGCACTATCTCCCCCCCTCTGACATTGATCCCCCACCTGAGTGATGGGTCGGCCTCGCAAGCACCGTCCAGCCCCAGATTGGCGATGGCTGCCACATAGGGTAAGGTCGCATTGGTCAGCGCGAAGGTCGCAGTACGTGGCACAGCAGCCGGGATATTCGGCACCGCATAGTGCAGTACGCCATGCATGGTGTAGGTCGGCTGTGAGTGGGTCGTAGGCCGGATGGTCTCGATACAGCCGCCCTGGTCGATCGCTATGTCCACCAGGACGGAGCCTTTGACCATGCTTGCCACCATTTCCTCGGTGACCACCTGCGGCGCACGGGCTCCGGGGATGAGGACGGCGCCGATCACCAGATCGGCATAGCGCACGGCCCGCGCGATGTTGTAGGGCGTGGAGTACCATGTGACCGCTCTGCCGCTGACGAGGTCATCCAGGTGCTTGAGCCGCGCGTGGTTGAGGTCGATGATGGTGACCTGAGCGCCCATGCCGAGGGCCATCCTGGCGGCATTGAGACCCACGGTTCCACAGCCGACAACCACCACGTCGGCCGGAGGTACGCCTGGAGTGCCGCCAAGAAGGACCCCACGACCACCCTGGTGAGCCGTCAGGCAGTGAGCCCCCATCTGCGTGCCCAGTCTCCCGGCAATCTCACTCATGGGTGTGAGGAGCGGCAATTGCCCGTCGGCCGTCTGGACCGTCTCATAGCCCACAGCCGTGATCCCGGACTCCTGCAGCGCCCGCGTCAGCTCAAGGCTCGAGGCCAGGTGCAGGTAGGTGAATAGCGTCAGCCCGGGCCGGAGTCGTGGGTACTCCACCGGCAGCGGCTCCTTCACCTTGACCACCAGATCGGCCTCGGCCCAGGCTTCCTCGACCGAGACGATCCGTGCCCCCGCCTCCCTGTAGTCTTCGTCACCGATGCCGCTGCCTTCGCCCGCGTCACGCTCAACCAGGACAACGTGGCCGCCGCTGGTCAGGAGGTGAACACCGGCAGGAGCCATGGCAACTCGGTTCTCCCCGTCCTTGATCTCTTTGGGAACTGCGACGTGCATCGAAGTGCCTCCGGTGGTTCAGGTGTAGGGCGACGGTGCCGGCAAGGCGGGCTGACTGGTCTTGCCCTGGACAATAGTAGCGTGGGCCGCTGGCTCTGTGAAGGCTACTTGATGAATTGGCAACCGTGCGTTAAGATTGTGGAGGTCAGATAGCCCCCAGGGCGCCTCCCGGTATGCCTCGGTCTGTGGTTGGAATGAGGAGGGCGCGCGGGTGGCCCCTATCGCAAGGAGTGAACCCGGGGATGGCATTGCCCCCGGACGAACACACAACCGACTCTCCTCTCTTCCCGTCATACCTGGCAGGAAGCCTGGCGGACTTCTTGCAGTTCGCCCCTGCGGCCATCGTCGTTCTCAATGAGGAGGGCGAGGTCGTCTACGCCAACGACGAGTTCTGCCAGGTGACGGGCTACTCGGCGGCGGAGATCATCGGCCTCGATGACTGGGACGCAATGGTCCCTTCGCCATGGATGGAGGAGATGCGAGAGGCGTTCCATGCGACCTGGGCCAGCAGAGCGCCCGCCCAGGCCGAGTGCCCGCTCACCTCCCGTGACGGCCAGCGTCGCCTCTTCAGTTGGCGCCATGTCGTCTGTCCGCCGCGCGAGGGCGTTCCGCCCCTCATGGTCTACGTCGGCACCGACATAACCCACCAACGAGCCAGTGAGAGGGCAGTGCGCGAGAGCGAGGAACGCTTTGGCCGGCTCGTGAACACCATGGACAGCGGCCTGGCGATGCTCGACTCTGAGGGCACCTTCACCTACGTCAGCGCCCCGATGTGCAACATCCTGGGTCGTCCTGCCAACGTGATCGTCGGGCAGCGGGTGACGGAATTCCTGACGCCGGAGAGTCGCGCCGATTTCGAACAGCAGTGGGATAGACGCTCCAGGGGAGAGCGAGGCTCCTACGAACTCGTGTGGCTGCGGCCCGACGGTGAGGTCGTCCATACCGCCGTGCAGGCATGCCCAGTGCAAGACGCTGCAGGGCGATTCGTCGGGGCCTACGGCGTGGTTGCCGACATCGGCCGACAGAAGCGAGTGCAGGAAGAGCTCGAGCACCAACGCGACTTCGCCCGAGACTTGCTCGAGGAGACACCGGCCCTCGTGGTTGCCACGGACAACGAGGGCAAGATCGTACTGGCCAACAAGGCGATGCTCGGTGCGACGGGCTACGCGGAGGAGGAGGTTCTCGGCAAGGACTACCTCACCACCTTCGTGCCCGAGGCCGCACGAGCGGAGTTCCGAGCCCTGGACGGCGCGTTCGCCGGGTTGCGTGACCGCACAGCGAGTGAGTCGCCGCTGCTCACCAAGGATGGGCGCGAGCTTCTCGTGGAGTGGCATGGCCGGGTGATGGTGCACCAGGAGGATGCTCAGCCCTACGCCCTGGCCACGGGCATTGATGTCACGCAGCGCAGGCAGGACTCTGAGGCCCTGCGCGAAAGCCGACGGGCCCTGGCGACCCTCATGGGCGACCTGCCGGGCATGGCCTACCGCTGTCTGAACGACAGCCACTGGACGATGCAGTTCATCAGCGAAGGCTGCCTTGAGCTGACCGGCTACAGCGCTTCGGACCTGATCGGCAACGTCTCGACGAGCTACGGCGAACTGATCCACCCGGAGGACCGCGAGATCGTCTGGAAAGGCGTTCAGCAGGGGGTAACAGAAAACCGAGCCTTCCATCTCGTCTACCGGATCCGGACGGCGCAGGGGCAGGAGAAGTGGGTCTCTGAGAGCGGCCGTCCCGTGCGCTCCGACACCGGCGAACTCGTGGCCCTGGAAGGGTTCATCTCCGACATCACCGAGGCGAAGGTGGCACAGGATCGCCTGACCCATGTGAACCGGGTTCTGCGGGCGATCCGCAACGTGAACCAGCTCATCACCCACGAGCGAGACCGCGACTTGCTGCTTGCCCGCGCCTGTGAGTTGCTGGTGGAGACCCGAGGCTACAAGGCAGTCTGGGTTCAGCTCGTGGGGCCCTCAGACCGCACTGAGGAAGTGTACCACGCGGGTTTCGAGGGCAACTTCGATGCGCTCTGCAGGCAAGCTCTGGGCACCCGGGACCTTCCTCCCTGTGCGCCCGCGGCGAGAGCGCAGACCGGAGTGCTGACGCGCACTGCGCGGGATACCTCCTGCACGGGCTGCCCACTGGCCGGGGATATGTCCGAGGGCGCCCACTTCCTGGTGCGGCTTGCCCATGCGGGCACGACCTATGGCACTCTGGCTGTCAGCGTGCCTGCGGAGGTGGCGGACAGCGAGGAGGAGCGCTCCCTGCTCAAAGAGGTGGCTGATGACCTCTCACTGGCGATCTACGCCATCGATGCTGCCCAGGAGGAACGTCGCGCTGCCGGTGCCCTGCGTGACAGTGAGGCCCGTTTCCGCCACCTGTTCCAGCAGAGCCCCTTCCCGGTGATGGTGTGCCTCCCCGACGGAACCACGGAAGTCGTGAATGCGGCCTTCCTGGAGACCTTGGGGCTCGAGTCAGCGGAATCGATCGTAGGATACTACAATCCTCTGCGGGACCCCGGCGCGCTCGGGCTTGGCACGCGCGAACAGCTCGAGCCCTGCCTCGCCGGCCAGACAGTGGTGTTGCCCGAGGCCGCGATCGAGGCCGAGGCTATCCGTACGCGCTTTGCCAGTTCACTTACTTCGGACCTTGTGCTTCAAGCGACGGTGTTCCCGGTGGTATCCGAAGCCGGTGCTGTGGTGCAACTGGTCATCTTCTGGACCAACGTGACCGCAGAGCGCCGAGCCTTGTCTGACCTCAGACTGAAGGACTTCGCCCTGTCCTCCGCCACCAGCGGCATCCTGATCACCGACGCCGAGGGGAAGGTCAGCTACGCGAACCGCGCGGCAGTGGTGATGTTCGGGTACGACGAGGCAGACCTGCTCGGTCAGCCCTTCGTCTCGCTGTGGAGTCAGGAAGAGGCTGGAGCTACAGCGCTGGCGTCTGCTCGCCGGGGTGAGAGCTGGCGCGGTGAACTCCAGGGCCGACGCTGCAACGGGACCGTGTTCGAGGCCGGTCTTACGGCCTCGTGGGCCGGGCAGCAAGCGACACTGGCGGTGGTGAACGATATCACACAGCGGCGACGCGACGAGCAGAACCTGCGCGAGACACGGGAGCAGTTGGAGGCTCTGGTGCAGTCGTCGCCCGTGGCGATTGTCGTGTTCGACGTCCAGGAGCGGGTGAAGATCTGGAACCCGGCTGCCGAGAAGCTGTTTGGGTGGACGACTGCGGAGGTGGTGGACAAGTACGTGCCCTGGACCGACGATGAAGAGCGGCGTCAGGCCCATCGGCTCATCGCCCGGGCTCACCGGGGCGAGAGCTTTGCGGGGCTCGAGGTGCAGCGGCACACGAAGACCGGCGAAGCCCTCGACCTGAGTCTATCGACCGCGGTGCTGAGGGGACATGACGGAGAGATGATTGGGCTGGCCGAAGTGCTCGTGGACATCACGGAGCGCCGACGTGCCGAGCGTATGCTGGAGAGCAGCGAGCGTCGCTTCCGCGAGATGGCCGAACTGCTGCCGGACATGGTCTACGAGCTCGACTCCCAAGGCTACGTCACCTACGGCAATCGCGCGGCTATGGAGACACTGGGCCTGAGCCACGAGGACATCGAGACAGGCGTGGTGATCTTCGACGTCTTTGACCCCTCCGACGTCCCAGAGCTACGAGCCACACTGGAACGTGTTGCGGTCACCAGGGAGCCTTCGGTCCTGGCCGCCGACATGCCACTCCCGGACGCTCCGGCGGTACCTGTCGAGATCCATGTCGCACCCAGCCTGGGGATCGACGGCCAGTTGCTGGGATGGCGAGGTGTTGTCCGCGACATCTCGGAGCGCCGGAGAGCAGAAGAGGCGCAGCGGCTGGCGATGATTGGCCAGCTTGCAGCGGGTGTGGCCCACGAGTTCAACAACCTCCTGGCCGCCATGAGCGGACGAGCGCAACTGGCGCAAGCGCTTGAGACGCCTGCAGCAAACGAGCAGCTAGTCAACACAGTCCTCCTGGCCACCGAGCGGGGCGTTCGAATCAGTCGTGACCTGATGGGGTTCGCCAGACCTGGCGATCAGCGACCGGAGCCCGTTCACCTTGAGCACGCCATCGATGCAGCCCTAGGCATGGCTTCGCGAGACCTGCAGAATGCCCAGGTGCAGGTGGTGCGCCACTACCAGTCGGGCAACCAACGTGTTCTGGCCGACGCCTCACAGATGGAGCAAGTCTTCCTGAACCTGATCATGAACGCCTATCAGGCGATGCCCGGAGGTGGCACACTGACGGTCTCCACGGAGTATGTGCCGCATGAGGGCGGCACAGGCGAGGTGGTCACTCGCGTCTCGGACACCGGCACCGGCGTCGACCCGGAGATCATGAGCCGCATCTTCGAGCCCTTCTTCACCACCAAGCGCAGAGGTGATCAGGCCGGCTCGAGCGGCGCCGGCCTGGGGCTAGCGATCTCCCAGAGCATTGTCAGCGCGCATGGTGGGACACTGTCGGTGCAAAGCCAGGTTGGTGAGGGGACGGAGTTCACGCTACGGCTGCGGGCGCACGCCGGGCCTGAGTCACGCCGGACGGAAGACCGGGAGAACAAGGCTTCGGTGCCAACCGCTACCGGAGGTCGCGTACTGCTGGCCGAGGATGAGGACGAAGTGCGCGACATCGTGCGCAGCGTTCTTGCCCAGCACGGGTACGAGGTAGTCACTGCTCACGACACTCTTTCGGCTCTCGCCGCCCTGGGGACTGCGCACTTTGACGCCATCGTCTCTGATCTCGTCATGCCTGGAGGTGGCGGGCGTCAGGTACTGGCCGCCGCGAGGTCTCTTCCCGGATCGCCGCCGGTCTTGCTCATCACAGGAATGCCACACCAGGGCCTTGAGGGAGACCTCACCCAACTTGGGGCACGCGGCTTCCTGCACAAGCCCTTCAGCCTGCCAGACCTGATCCGCGCTCTCGGCGAGCTGATGGGCTCAACCCGGGCTGCCACCGACAGTACGACTGTTCAGCCCTCTGAGACAGACCCCACGCCGACTTCCTGACGGTTGCTCCTCGGACCAGTGGCGCGGCCTCACTGCCCCTGAAGTACCTTCAGGTGTTCGCGGGCTGCTGCGTCCTTTGGGTCGAGTGCTACAGCCTTCTGCACCAGTGGTCTTGCCTGGTCATCGTGCCCTAACAGGTGCTGAGTCCACCCCAGGGTGTCCATGACCGCCGGCGAATTCGGCGTGCGCCGATAGGCCTCTTCTGCAAGCGGCAGAGCCTCCGCAGGTCTCCCCTTGTCGACAGCCAGCAGATAGGCAAGGTTGTTCAGCGCTCGGGAGTGCCCGGGATCGTCCTTGAGGGCGGCACGGTATGCGGTCTCGGCTCCCGCGGGGTCCCCGATCGCCTCGTGCAGTATCCCGACCGCGAGATGGGCGTCGGCATTGCCCGGCTCGTAACGCAATACCAGGTTGGCTTCACCCAGGGCGCGCGTCAGAGACCCCTGCCGGGTGAGGGCATCGGTCAGGCCGATACGCAGCTTCGAGGAGTTCGGATCGTACACCAGCCCCTTCTCGAACTCCTTCTGAGCATCGCGAGGACGATCGAGGGCTAGATAGGCATGCCCCCGTGCAGCAAAGGTCGCCACGGAGGGTCCGACAAGGCGCTCGATCTCGTTCGCCTCGTCAAGGGCCGCCTGGTAGTCTCCGCAGGCATGAAGCGCACCGACACGAAGCAGTCGCACCGAGACCTTGCGCGGCACACGTTGCACGGCCTCAGTCAGGAGCCGCAGGGACTCCTTCTGGTCCCCGGTGGCCTCGCGGTATCCGGCCAGGGTCAACAGTTGCTCCAGCGGAAGGCGCTTGCCCTGTGCGCGCTGCAGGAAGTCCCGGGCCAACTCCGGCTTGGACCGCGCTTCGGTGGCAAGGATATAGCCATCGAAGAAGCTGATCACCGGGGCGTTGCCGAAGCGCGCCACCGCCTGGTCGCGGTACTGGCGCATTCCGGACGCATCGCCGGATTCCAGCTTCGCGACGGCCTGGCGCAGCAGGTCACCGGCCCTCTCCGCTTCCGCGGGGCTGGGACCGGTGGCTAGCCGACCGTAGGCCCAGAAGCACACCACGGCCAGGAGCACGAATACCCCTGCTGCCACGAGATATGGCTTCGCACGCTGGAGCGCCTCTGGGTCATCCTCTTCCACGACCTCAGGCGCGGCTGCCTCGGGTGGTGACGGCTGCCGCGCAATCGGGGGCAAAGCACGGAGCCCCAGGGCAGCCCGCAGGGAATTGAGCCATCGGGGGCGCTGACGAAGGGAGACCGCCGATGCGGAGGCAGACTCCTCGACCGGCGTCCATCCCTCTGCCTCGGTCCTCGACTTGCCCTCCGAAGGGTCTTTCGATGCCATGCAGGCAACCTTCCTGACGCTGCGGAAGCCAGGGGGCCGATCGGCCTCCCCGGTCGCTTGACTCGGCTCCACAAACTGCGGCATACTTCGGTGTGCTCAAAGATTAGCACGAGAAAGGGGTCACGGCAATGCCGAAAGGGTCTGCTCTGTTGGTGCTCTGTGTTGTCTGTGTCTGCCTCACGCTCAGTGGCTGCAAGGATGGTGGCACCTGGCTGTTCTCACGTGACGACGAAGTGAAGCTCGGTACCGATGCAGCTGCCGAGTTCGAGAAGACCAACAAGATCTCTGCAGACGCCGCGTTGGCCCGCTTCGTTGCGGGCGTCGGCGCCAGTGTGGCCGCAGCGGCTACCCCTCCCGACTACCCCTACAAGTTCAAAGTGATCGACACCACGGATGTGAATGCCGTGGCCTTCCCTGGCGGACCGGTGTACGTCTACCGCGGGCTTCTCGAGAAGACCAGCATGGACCGTGACATGATAGCCTGGGTTCTAGGGCACGAGGTGTCCCACATCGCCCTGCAACACGCTGCGAAGCGCATCGAGAATCAGGTCGGCGTGGAACTGATCACCCAGACCCTCCTCGGCAAGGGCAGCGCTGCTCAGGTCGCTGGGCTCATCTCCGGCCTGATGTTCCAGGACTACGGCCGTGACAAGGAGTTGCAGGCCGACCATCAGGGCCTGCTGTATGCTGCCAAGGCCGGCTACGATCCGACGGCAGCTATCGGCGTGATTCAGGTCTTCCAGTCCCTCAGTGGCGGCAAGGACCCGAACAAGCTCGAGCTGCTGTTCATGAGCCACCCGGGTGACAACACCCGCATCAACCAGATCAAGAGCCTCTGCGCCAAGTACGGGTACCGTGGCAAGTACTACAAGCCCTAAGCGAGCAGCCCGAGCATGGCCGACCCTTTGTGCATCATCCACATCGCCCGGCCCGCCGAAGCGGAGCTACAGCGCCACGTCACCACGCTGACAGAGGCGCTGGTCGCACGCCACGTGCAGACAATCGTGGCAGGGCCGCTCGACCGACGGTTCCGCGAGGAGCTCTCGCGCCGTGACGTCCGGTGGGCCAACGTGCCACTCCCCGAGAACATGGCCTGGCACAGCCAACGGAAGGCGGCCGAGCACTTGGGTCGATTCCTGCGAGCCGTCCAACCCGACGTGGTGCATGCCCACGGTTTCCAGGCGGCCTTCACGGCGTGGCTGGCCCTGCGAAACGTCAGGCCCGCAGTCCCGATCGTGGTGGCTCCCCACGGTGTGCCCTACTACGCAAGCCAGCCAAAGTGGGAACGCCTGGTGCGGCGCCACGCCTACCGTCGGGTGCTGTCGGTCTGCAAGGCTATCATCGCGGGTTCGGAGGCGGAGCGCTCGGAACTCCTGGCGCTGGCTCCCGCGGGCACCGACCAGCGCCTTCATGTGGTGGTCCCGGGCGTTGAGCCCCGGCAGAAGAGCTCGCTCTTCGACACCGGCCAGAAGCGACTCCGCGTGGGACTGCATCAGGACGCTGCCATTGTAGCCGTCCGTGCGCATCTCCGACCCGGTGTGCCAATGGAGGACTTCCTTCGCTCTGCCGCACTACTGAGCGAGAAGATTCCCAATGTCGAGTTCGCAATTCTTGGTGATGGCCCACGCATGGAAGAGCTGAAGACCCTTGCTCACGAGCTTCGGCTCTCGGGCAGTGCGGTCTTCCTCGGGGCACGCGCCGACGCACGAGAGATCGCCAGTTGCTGCAACGTCTTCGTGGCGCTGACCGAAGGCCCCTGGGGTGTCCAGCACGCCCTCGAGGCGCTGTCGCGCGATCTGCGCATCGTGGCCGCCGACTTGCCAGGCCTGCGCGAGGTCCTTGAGGGCGTCCAGGGGGTCCCCCTCGTGCAGCTCTCGGACCACCGTGCCTTCGCCGATGCGATGCTTCACCAACTCGAGCAGTTCAGTGTCGATGAGGAGGATATCAAGGTCGGCACCGGGATGGTCTGGGGCCTCAGTGAGGTGCTTGCCTCGCAGGACGAGTACGACCTGGATCGGCCAGGCCTGGATCGCCGCGACAGGGCCAAGGAGGCCACCTCCGACACCGACCGGGTTCTGGCACGCTACTCAGTCGCTAACATGGCACAGGGGACGTTGGACGTCTACGAACAGATCCTCGCCACGCCACCGGCCAGTGACTGACCCACAGACCTTCAGGATGCTGACGCCCCTCACGCAGTCACCAGGACGGGGAGGGCAGGGGCTTGTGCCCCCTCTCCCCGTCACAGGCACAACCAGCACGACGCCCTACTCAGACCGGGTACGGGATGCCACGACGGGCGGACGCCCTCGCCTTGAGAACCACCTCAGTCATGCGCAGGCAGTCCTCGGCTGGAACATCACAGGCGCACTCACCCCTGATCGAGCGCACGAAGTTCACGAACTGGTTCTCGCCAACGGCAGGCAACTCCAGTTCCTGTGGCGCCTGATCCTGCGCTATGAGGGTGACTTGCTTGCCGCACCACAGGGACTCCACCACACCCTTGCTGCCGGCCACTCGCAGGCGGTCGTCACCATGGGTGGGAGCCGCCGCAGGACGGCAGTAATCGAGACGTGCGGAGGCAGACGCACCGTTATCTAGCTTCGCCACTACGTGGCCCTCGTCCTCGAAGTCGCCCATCTCTGGATGTCCAACGTTGGCACAGCAGGCGTAGACTTCGGTGAACTCCCGGCCGGTGCACCAGCGGATCAGATCCAGTGCGTGGATCCCGATGAAGGGGATGATGCCGCTGTAGGTGGCCTTCTGCTTCTGCCACTCCGGGCGCACGCCGAGACGGTAGGACTTCTGGGCAGTGGCCAGGCAGACCTCACCGATCTCGCCGCTCTCGACGACACTGCGCAGGAGCCGGTACTGCGGCTCGAAGCGCATCGTCAACAGCATGGACAGATGGATACCACTGCGGCGCAGTGCCCGGCGGATATCGGCCAGGTCCGGCAGGCTGTTTGCCAGGGGCTTTTCGGTCAGGCAGTGTATCTTGCGGTCGGCCGCAGCCAGCACAACCTGGTGGCGCTCACTGTCCACCCCGTTCTCAACGAGGATGTCGATCTGCTCCTTATCAAGCATCTCGCGCCAGTCGGCATAGACATGGGTGCTCTCATCGGCGCGCTGGTACTTGGGGACGCCGGCGAGCTTCTCGGGATCATCATCGGAGGCCGCGACCAGCCGGGCCTCCGGAAGCTGCTCTAGGCCTTGTAGAGCGACGCCGTAGTGCCCCTTGAGACCCGCGATCGCAACACGCAGTGACATAAGGAAGGCTCCTTTCGTGTGTAGCCTGACTCGTGATGGAGAGTTCCCCCTGGGGGCGTCTTCCCCCTCCGCCCAGGATGGCGAACAGTGCCGATGCCTTGACAGTCCACGGGGCATTTGCTATCCTGCAACCGCCCGAACACGCCGGTTCACCGTGCTTTTGGCGCGCATTCTGAGAGGGTGAGGTCGTATCGACGTTAAGTCCTATCGGGTTAATGAGCGGATCCGAGCCAAGGAAGTGCGGGTAATCGATCCGACAGGTGAGCAGCTCGGAATCATGACCGTCGATCAGGCTCGGCGGGCCGCGGCGGATCGGGAACTGGACCTCATCGAGGTCGCCCCCAACGCGACTCCGCCTGTGTGCCGGATCATGGACTACGGTAAGTTCCGGTACGAACAGCGCAAGAAAGCCAAGGAAGCCCAGCGGAAGTCAAAGCAGACCGAGATCAAGATGCTGCGCTGTCGTCCGAACACCGACGATCACGACATCAACTACAAGATGCGCAACGCCCGCAAGTTCCTCGTGCGGGGTCACAAGGTCCGGTTTACTGTCATCTTCCGCGGTCCCGAACTCCGGCATAAGGAGATCGGTGAGCAGCAGCTCAAGCTGTTCATCGAGGGCTGCAAGGACCTCGCGAGCGTCGAGAACTACCCTCGCATGGAGGGGCGCCGGATGGTCATGCAGCTCGAGCCCCTGCCCGAGGTTCTCGCCAAGGCGAAGACCGCTCAGGCAGAAGCCGAGGCCAAGGGCGAAGTCCTCGAAGAGCTCCCGCCTGACGATGCGGAGGATGTTGAGGTCGGTCAGGACGTAGAGGAAGTCGAGGGTCAGAAGAGCTAGCAGCAACCCAGCACGCCCGTTACAGCCCGGGCAGGTTGCCCGGGCCGTTTTGTCGCCTGTCGCGGTCTTCGGATCGGAGCCAGGCCAAGAGACTTGCCACCATGCCCCGTGCATGATGGCAGATAGGGTGACCGCGCTGTAGCGGGGTGCCCCGACCCACAAAACGTGCGGCAGTGGAAGGCCGCACTGCCTGCCGACCCGGGCTCTGCACTCTGCATCCTCGGCGTCGCGTAGGCTCAAGGAGAGAGAGACGTGGCAAAGAACAAGATGAAGACCAAGAAGGCGGCAGCGAAGCGCTTCAAGTTCTCCGCCAACGGCGTCGTGATGTACAAGAAGTCACAGCAGAGCTCCAACACGCCACTGTCGAGAAGCTCGCGTCGCATCAAGCGCGCTCTTCGTCTGGGCGGCCAACTGGAGGAGGGCGACGCGAAGCAAGTCAAGCGGATGATCCCCTACTTCAAGAAGCACAAGTAGGGCCATCGTCGCGCTGCTGAGGCCCGGGCCACAGAGGACCAGGGCCAAGCAGGACCCACTTCGTCACCCCAAAGCCGTACGCCACAACCATCCGGTTTGCCAATCAGAAAGGGAGAGCCAAGATGCCAAGAGTGAAACGAGGTTTCGTCGCCCGCCGGCGCCGCAACAAGGTTCTGCGCGCTGCCAAGGGCTTCGTCGGTGGCCGCCGCACACTGTACAAGACCGCCAAAGAGACTCTCATGAAGGCCCGCAACTACGCGTACCGGGATCGCCGCGTCCTCAAGCGGAAGATCCGTGGTCTGTGGATCGCCCGCATCAACGCTGCGGTGCGTGCCGAGGGCCTCAGCTACAGCAAGTTCGCCTACGGACTGAAGAAGGCCAACATCGGCCTGAACCGCAAGATCCTTGCCTACCTGGCCTACGACGATCCTAAGGCCTTCTCCGCGGTCGTCGCCAGGGTCAAGTCGGCTCTGAGCGCCTAAGGCTTCGTCCGCGAGGCTCGGCGGCCCTGCCGCACAGGTTGGCTGCCATGATTGAGAGCCCACACAACCAACTGGTGAAGACAGCCCGGTCGCTCCACGACAGCAAAGGTCGTGAGTTGGCCGGGCTGTTTCTTGCTGAGGGCCCTTCGGTAGTGGCCGAAGCCCTCGCCTATGCGCCCGGCATCGAGTGGATCGCCTGGTGTCCCCCGCTGGGCGATGGGACAGGCCAGGAACTGGTGGACGCTGCGCAGGAGGCGGGCCTCACCGTCCACGAGATGAGTGAGCGCGCCTTTGCGGCACTCAGCGACGCTCGCTCACCTCAGGGAATCGCTGCCGTCCTGCAGATCCGGGCTTCGTCCCTCAATGCGATACGCCCGGAGGGGGCCGCTGTCTTCCTCGTGCTGCATGAAGTGCGGGACCCCGGTAACCTGGGGACGATGATCCGCACGGCCGATGCCCTCGGTGCGCAGGCCGTGATCCTGTGCGGTAACTGCGTCGACCAGTACGAGCCAAAGGTGGTGCGGTCGACTGCGGGCTCCCTCTTCCACCTGCCAGTGGTTGAGGCCACCTGGCGGCAGATCAAGGGCTGGGCTGAGAACCACGAAGTCGTCCTGGCTGCCACGAGTCTCGAGGCGACCCTGGAGCTTGGCCGGTCGCCTCTCCCCTCTCGACTTGCCCTGGTGATCGGCAACGAGGCGCATGGCCTACCGGACGAGGTCTTGCAAGACGCAGGCTTGCAGGTTAGAATTCCTATGCGCGGACGGGCGGAGAGCCTCAATGCAGCGGCCGCAGCGGCGATAGTGCTCTATGAGGCGTCGCGAGGCCGCGACTGAGGCAAGGCCCGAGGTCTGTCGACGCCAACCGAATACTCAACGGTTCCGACGGAGAAAAGTAGACGGAAGTGCGAGGTCACAGAGCGGGAAGGCCACCGGCTGAGAGCCTTCCTGACTGGCGCACCGTCGAAGTTCACTCCCGAACTGCAAGCTGAAGGACCGATCCTGAGGTCGGGGACTGGTCTGCGTAGGCTGCGCCGGTTTGCTCCACCGTTACCCGGGGCCCCAGTTGCTAGACTAGGGTGGTATAGCGAGAGCCTCCGGCTTTCGTCCCTTGGGACGAGTTCGGAGGCTTTTTTGGTGCTCCGGCGCGATGGCCACCTTTGCCCCGTATCGCCCGGAGGCCGCGATGGGGGCAAGAGCTTTGCCATTACCCGACGGCCGGTATGGGCTGTTCACCGGCCATAAGCCGAGGGAGAGGTACCTATGAAAGAGACCCTGCAGAAGCTGCAGGAAGAGGCGATTGCTGCACTGCAGGCCGCCAAGACCGAGCAGGAACTCGTGGAGACCCGTGCCCGCTATCTGGGCCGGAAAGGCAGCCTTCGCGAGATCCGTCAGTCCATCGGCAAGCTGGCCGACGACCAGCGCAAGGTGGTCGGCCGGTTGTGCAACGAGGTTCAGAGCGCCTTGGAAGAGGCGATCGCAGGCCGCAAAGCGGCCCTGACTGCGGAGCGCGAGCAGGTAGCCCAGAGGGAGGAGACTCTGGACGTCACGCTCCCTGGCCGCACGCCGCGCATCGGCCGCAAGCACCCCTTGCTGGCGACCCTCGACGATGTCGTCTCGATCTTCCTGGGCCTGGGCTTCCGGGTGGCAGAAGGGCCAGAGGTGGAGAATCACTACTACAGTTGGGAGGCCCTCAACTACCCCGACGACCACCCCGCGATGGATGAGCAGATGACCTTCTACATCAACGACAACGTCATGATGCGCAGCCAGACGTCGACTGTGCAGATTCGCTATATGCAGTCTCACGAGCCGCCGGTACGCGTCATCGTCCCCGGCCGGTGCTTCCGTCGCGATACCGTGGACGCCACGCACTGTCACACCTTCTACCAAACCGAGGGGCTGCTGGTGGATGAGGGTGTCACCATGGCCGACCTGCGGGGAACCCTGGAGGCCTTTGCCCATGGGATGTACGGTGAGCGCTGCCGGGTGCGTTTCCGCCCTGACTTCTTCCCCTTCACGGAGCCCAGCGCCGAGTTCGCACTGAGCTGCACCATCTGCGGCGGCGAGGGCTGCCGTGTCTGCTCCCACACCGGTTGGCTGGAGGTCGGCGGCTGCGGTATGGTCGACCCGAACGTCCTCGCGAACGTCGGCTATGATCCCGACCGATACACGGGCTACGCCTTCGGGTTCGGCATCGAGCGCATCACCATGCTGCGGCACGGCATCGACGACATCCGCCTGCTGTACAGTGGCGACATGCGTTTTCTGGGCCAGTTCTAGGGCCCAATCGCGCTGCAGCACAAGTTCCACCTGAGCTTTCATACCCGGCGGAGACGTGCCCGCTTGGGCGTCGCCGCGAGAGGATCGCGAGACTATGCGCATACCCTATAGCTGGCTCACAGACTACCTCAGATCCGAGATCGTCCCTGAGGAACTCGCCGAAGTGCTCACCATGGGCGGGCTCGAGGTTGAGGAGATACGGGACTGGACCTCCGAAGATGGCAAGGCCACCGACAAGGTGCTGGTTACCAAGATCACGGCGAACCGAGGCGACCTGCTCTCGATGATCGGAGTGGCCCGGCAAGCCGCTGCGTTGCTGGGCTGCGAGTGGGCTTTGCCGGACCTCGGTCGGCCGGAGATCACCGCACCTCTTGCCGGCGCGCCCCTGGTCGAGGCCGGTGACGTCAAGATCGAAGTACAGGACCTGAAGGGCTGCCCGCGGTACTCGGCCCTGGCGATCCGCGACCTGAAGACCGGGCCCTCGCCGGACTGGCTCCGCTACCGTCTTGAGGCCGCCGGGATCCGGTCGGTCAGCAACATCGTCGATGTCACCAACTACGTGTGCTGGGAACTCGGCCAGCCCATGCACGCCTTCGACCTGCGCCTCGTTGCCCGCAACCACATCATCGTGCGGCGCGCACATGAAGGCGAGGCTCTCAAACTCATCGACGGCAGCACCGCCAACCTCGTCGACCAAGACCTGATGATCTGCGACGAGATGGGGCCAGTGGGCATCGCCGGAGTGATGGGCGGCAGCGAGACCGAAGTCAACGAGCGCACCAAGATGGTGCTCCTCGAGTCGGCCCACTTCGACCCAACCAGCCTGCGTCGGTCGGCCCAGCGTTATGGCCTGAGCACCGAGGCCTCCTATCGGTTCGAGCGGTTCGTCGACCCGAACATGACGCTCCCGGCCCTGGCACGAGCCACCACGCTGATGCTGCAACTCGCGGGCGGAACGCCCGATGCTACGGCCATCGATGTCCGTGACGGCGACTTCACGGCCAGCACGGTGCAACTGCGTCCCCAGCGCTGCAACCAGATTCTGGGCACGGAGCTGACTGCCGAGAAGATGTCCGACTACCTCGAGAGGCTGGGGATGAGCGTCGACGGCCCCGGCGACGACGGCAGACTCTCGGTTCGCGTGCCGACCTTCCGTTGGGATGTCGAGCGCGAGATCGACCTCATCGAGGAGGTCGCGATCGTCCACGGCTACAACAACATTCCGATGACGGTCCCGGGCAATCTGCTTGAGAGCGGTGTGCTCACGGCCCGGCAGAAGGCTGAGCGACGACTTCGCGACCTGATGCGGCAGTGTGGTCTCAACGAGACAATCAGCTTCTCCTTCATGGGCATGGCCGACCTCGACCGCTGTGGCTTTGCCGAAGACGCCCCCGAGCGCACGGCGCTGAAGCTGCTCATGCCGGTCGCCTCCGACATGTCCCACCTGCGCACCTCGCTGATTCCCGGCCTGCTCAACGCCTGCTCCGTCAACGTCCGCCAGCGGGTTCTGGACGTGGCGCTCTATGACCTGGACCGGGTGTTCATACCTCAGGGCGAGCGGGAGCTACCTCAGGAGCGAGTAAGGGTCGCGGGGCTGGTGACAGGTGTGCCCTTCACTTCTGACTGGAACCTCTCGGGCGCCGAAGTCGACTTCTACTGGCTCAAGGGGATCGTGGAGCAGGTCTGCGACGCAATGAACGTGAGCGGTGTTGAGTACGTACGCGATGCGCACCCGGCTTTCCATCCGGGCCGGTGCGCCCAGGTTACGGTCGAGGGCAAGCCTGCTGGCGTCCTGGGCGAGGTCGTGAGGCAGGTGCAGGAGGCGTACGACCTTCCGGCGAACACCTACCTGTTCGAGCTGGACCTGGACACGCTGCTGGAAGGTGCAGCAGCCTTCCGCGTCTATGATCCCTTGCCGCGTTTCCCGGCCGCCCTGCGCGACATCGCCCTCGTGGTGACTGACGATGAGGCCCACACCGCCGCCGCGCTGGAGGCTGCGGTCCGTAAGGCTGCAGGGGAGTACCTGTGGAAGGTCGTTGCCTTCGACCTGTACACCGACGCTGAGCGTCTGGGTGCCGGCCGGAAGTCTGTGGCCTTCCGCCTGACCTTCCGGGCCGCCGACCGCACGCTCACCGACGAGGAACTCGATGGCGCTATGAACTGCGTGGCGCAACACCTGGCCGAGACCCTGGGGGCAGAAGTCCGGACTGCCTAGACGGCCTGAGTGCGGGTCCAGAGGAGGCCATGTTGTGAGTCGTCGTGGGCTGGAGTCGCGGCGCCTGTGCCAGACTTTGCCGGGGCTTGTCCTCGGGGTCGCCCTTCTGGGCGGCTGCTCGCACTTTGCGCAGACGCCGCCGACGGTTCTGCACGTCGAAGCGGACAATCTGGACGCGAAGTATCCGGAATGCCTGCAGTCTCGGGAAGCTGAGCCGCCCAAGGCCTTCCTCGTGAAGAGCGAGGCCGCATGGAAGAAGGTCTGGGGAGCCGCCGAGCCACCAGTCATCAACTTTGACAAGAGCATGATCTTCGTCGCCCATGGGTCGATCGGTTCCGAAGGTCCCGGCACGCTCACAGTCTACGTGCTGAAGTTCGTGGAGAGGGAGGATGTGATGGAGGTCAGGGTGAAGGAGTCACTCAGCGGCGAGTGGCCCCTGAGTTCGGGCTTCTCTCGCGCCTACGAGATCGTGAAGCTCCCGCGGACCGACAAGCCCGTCAAGGTTCTGTGGCGGTACCTGTGGGGCAGCCGCGACCAGACACATGAGCTGAAGGCCTCGGAGTGGACGCCGCCGGCGCCCACTCGTCGCTGACAACTGTCGCACGTCGTCCACGAAGCCTGCTCGTTTTGCTTGCCGGGCGGGCTGTTCTTTTGCCCATGGCCGTCCTGGCCAGGACCGATACCCATCGCGGAGCCCCGGATATGCTCAGGCAGAACCCGCTCTACGTCTCGCGCAAGGTGAACGAGGAATGTGTTCTGGTCCCCGTGCGCCAGTCTGTTGCAGAGATGGGCGCCGTCTACGTCCTCAACGAGGTCGGGGCGCGGATTTGGGAGCTGGTCGGTGACGGGCAGACCGCGGAGCAGATGGTAGCTATCCTGGGTCAGGAGTTTGACGCACCGACGCAGCAGATCGCACAAGACGTTGCGAGTTTCCTCGACCGCATGCGGCTCCTCGGAGCGATCGTCGAGGAGTGAGGTGAAACCTCTTGCTTCTGTTCGATGCCAACGTACAGGTCGGTCGGTACCGGCAGCTCCGCGAGGGCATGCCGTACTCGAAGGACGACCTGCTAAAGGACATGGACCGTTTCGGCATTGCCGAAGCGCTGGTGCTGCACTCTCTGTCACGCGAAGCCCATCTGGCCCCCGGTAATCACCGCGTGCTCAGGACCGTGGAGGGCGAGCCGCGGCTGCATCCCTGCTGGGCTGTCGTTCCGGCGCGATCGGGCGAAAACGGTCCCCTGGACATGCTCCTGGATCGGCTCTACAAATCCAGCATCCGAGCGGTGAAGCTCTTCCCAGGCCACTACAGCTTCAGCCTGCAGGAGTGGTGCCTTGGCTCGCTTCTGGAGGTTCTGGAGGAGGGGCGTCTCGTCACCTTCATCGACCCCAACTCGCAGTACATGGGCACACCGATGGACCAGACGAACTGGGATGCCCTCGTGGCGCTGTGCAGGGCCCATCCCAAGCTCCCAGTGGTCCTCAGCGAGAGTCGCCTGCGGTCTGGGAACCGCATGTTGTACCAGGCCTTCGAGACTTGCCCCAACCTGCACCTGGAGCTGTCCGGCTTCTGGGAGCATCGCGGCATCGAGTTCCTCTGCCACGAGTTCGGCCCCGAGCGCTTGCTGTTCGGGACCAAGTGGCCGGTGCGTGAACTGGGCGGCACTGTGGCCCAGCTTCAGTATGCCGAGATCGGCGAGGCCGAGAGGAGCAAGATCGGCGGCGACAACCTACGGAAGCTCCTGGCCGGCGCTCATCCCTCCAAGCGGCGTGCGAAGCCGGAGTTCCAGATCAGCATCAAGCCTCCCAAGGGTGAAACGCTCCGGGCACAGGCGCTGCGGGGAGATCGGCCGGACCGCCTCATCATCGACACCCATGCCCACCTGGGCAAGTCGGCCATCTATCACCTGCCTCAGAGCTCCCCGGCTCTGGTCGAGCAGGAGATGCAGAGACTGGGCGTCCGTTGTTCTATCGTCTTCGGCTTCTCTGGCGTGACTGGTGACTGGACCTACGACAACGATCTGGTGACCCAGGCCATGCGACGCCATCCGGGACGCTACCATGGCCTCATCGTGGTCAACCCCAACCACCCCGGCGAGATGATGCAGGAACTGGAGCGCTGCGTCGACCGTGGGTTCATCGGCGTCAAGCTGATCCCCAGCTATCAGGACTACCCGGAGGACGGACCGAACATCGAACTCGCGGTTCGGTGGGCCAATGAGCATCGGATGATCGTGCTCAATCACTCCTGGGGGCCGACCGACCACCTGCGGCGCCTCGCGGTCAAGTACCCCGAGGTCACCTTCATCATTGGCCACTACACGACCCAGCACGCGGCCGTGGTCAACAACTACCCGAATGTCTACCAGTGCACCTGCGAGCCGCTGACCTACAACTCCGTCGAGACCTTGGTGGATGCGCTGGACACCTCCAAGATCGTCTTCGGCTCTGACACGACCGACCTTCCACTGATGCTTGGCATGGGGCCGATCCTCCACGCCCGAATCCCGGAAGAGGACAAGGACCGGATCCTGGGGCTCAACGCTCGCGACCTCTTGCGCAAGGTCGGGGTGAGGATCGCCGCGTCGGAACCGATGGAGGAACTGGACGGGGAATACGAGGCCGAGTAGCACAGCTTCCTGCAGACCGAAAGCAAGGCACGGCACTCCATAGCAGAGAGACGGGGCACCCTTCGATGGGTGCCCCGTTTGTGTTGTCCAACAAGAGACCCCGTCAGGACGTTGCCCTTAGCAGAGGGGCTCGAGGATCGCGATCGCCCGCCTGATGTCTTCCACCTGCTGGGGGCCACTGATCTCGCGTTCGATGGTCAGGTGTCCCTGGTAACCGAGTGACTTGAGCTTCGGGATGAACACGGGGAAGTTGACGCGCCCCTCACCCATCGACTTCTCCTTGCCCAGTTGATGCCCGTCGGTCGGGTACTCGCCATCCTTGCAGTGCGTGCCACGCACCCATTGGCCGAAGACATCCAGCGCATCGACAGGATTCGCCTTGCCGTACATGAGCAGGTTCGCTGGATCGAGGTTGATCCCCAGGTTGTCGGTGCCGATGTCCTGGATCGTCCGCAACAGAGTGATGGGCGTCTCCTGCCCGGTCTCGAACCAGAATTCCACACCCGCATCGAGGCAGGCCTGGGCGACCTCCTTGAGAGCCGCGAGGACACCCTCGTACAGCGGGTCACCCATGAACTCGGGGATGAACCCCACGTGAGTGGTGATCGACTGCACGCCGATGGCACCGGCGACTGCAGCCGCCTTCTTCAGCGTTGCAACGCGCTCAGCACGGAACTCGGGCGGTACGAGCCCGATGGTGCTCGGGCCCTCAACGAAGTTCCACTTCGCAGGGCCGGGAAGGGAGGCCCACAGCGTCGTGACCGTCATGCCAAGGGAGTCGGAGACGTCCTTGAGCGCCTTCCCGTCCTCCAGGGTCTTGTCGGGTCCCCAGCCGACCTGGCACGTGTCCAGGCCGAGAGCTTTGATGGGCTCGAGCGACTCCTGGGGGCTGGTGCGAATGTGCGTCATCACGCCGATTCGGAGCTTCTGGTCTGGCATTGTGATAGCCTCACAGTGAAGTCGGGTGCGCTTCCTGGCACCGGACATGGAGTATGGCAGGCCCTCCGGGCAGAGCGCTCAGACCCGCTTCCGGAGCCCTGCAGTTTGGTGCCTTTGTCTCTACTGCGTCGGCGCCGTAACCGTGGTAACCCACACCGGTGCCGACCACATCATCTGTCCGTCCGTCTGCGTGACACGCACGAAGTAGAAGTGGTTGCCGGGCTGGGGATCGGCGAGAGTCTGCCACCGATACTCAGTGGCCTTCGGCTCCGCCGTCTGAACCACCGCTCCGTCTTCATACAGCTCGATCTTCGCGATAGTGTCCTGCGCGTCCGGATCGGACACGAGAACCTCAGCGCGCACCTGCAGGGCCGGCTGCTCGATGATGTCGCCCATCTGAGTGCCATTGATCCAGAAGAACAGCTTGCAGTTGCGGTCATGGGTCGAGTAGGTGTGCCGGCTCTTGAGGGCATCCCAGAGGTTCCGCTGCGACTTGCCCGGCGCGATCACTCCAGTCCAGGTGTTCGTGTTGCCCCAGTTCGGCGAGTGGGTGTCGGAGGACCCATCGGCCGACAGGTGCCACCCGAGCTGCAGTGCGCGGATGTAAGCCGCCTCCTCGTTGGCGTTGCGAACCTCCATCAGTTCGACAGCCTTGTCGCCGACCTCTGAGTAGGCGAGCCCGTCGAACACACGCTTCCCGTCACCGGGGTGGTTGATCTTGCAGAAGATGCCGGCATCGACGACAGCCTGGAAGAACCCGTCCTTGTCTTTGGGCCACACGCGGGTCGGCGGATCATACAGGCAGGCGTGCCCAAGGCCCTTGGTCCACTCGAGACCCGGGAAGCAGGCGAACTTGCCGTCCTCGTTGGCTTTCCAGGCCTGCTGACGGTAGTCTGCCCACTCGGCCTCGTCCATGGACTCCAGGTGGTCCATGAGCACGAAGAAGTCGAGCTTGGCGGTCTCGCGCGCGTACTTGTGGGCGTCGGCCGGCAGCAGCGTTCCATCGGAGTAGTAGGTGTGCCCGTGGAAGTCGCCGATGTAGGCGCTGTAGCCGTTCTGGAGCTCGACCTTCACCGACTGGGACAGCTTCTTGACGCTAGCGGTGCGGCCAAAGACCTGTAGCGTTGCGAGGCCGTTGGCGGACAGACTGGTATTGATCTTGCAGGTCCACTCGTTGGTCTTCTCGACCCGTGACATCGGGTACCAGGGCGCTGCGTTGAAGCCTACGTAGAGCGCAGAGGCGGACTCGGTGTCGGGCGTAACACGGGCCCGCACCTCGATGACGCCCTCCAGCACTGCGTCGGCCGCGGGCTGCAGAATCTCAATGGCCGGCTTCGCCGGCGCGTCGGCGCACCAGGCCGGAGCAGCCAGCGCCATGAACAGGGCAGCGACTACCAGTGCTATGCATGATCTGTGGGTGAAAGACAAGTCTCGTACCTCCCTATCTGATTGGCTACTGCACAGACTGCAGCAGCCCCATCTTTGCGACCTGTGAAGCACCTTGAGCACGCCATGGTTCTTTCGCCACAAGGAGAGATCCCCCTCCGTACATGACGAGTGTTAACGCAACCTTAGTGTGCACAAGGCGAACCGGTCGGGAGACACGCGGTAAGGGTAGCACCTCCCGGCTCACCTTCACACTCCTTGCGGGTTATGCTATACTCCCTTCGGTTCGCCGATCGATATAGACGAGGAGAGCGGCACCCGCCAAGCCGTGCCAGATAGGCGCGGTTTTTGCGTATGTTGAGCCCGAGGGCCGGGCGAAGGGCCTAGCCCGCCGCAAAGCCCGCCGCCGCTGCGAGCCCAACACACTCACAGAAGGAGGTAGTCCCGATGAGCGCTATACGATTAACGCTGCCGGATGGCTCAGAAAAGCAGGTGGAACGCGGGACTACTGTCCTGCAGGTCGCCGAACAGATCGGCAAGCGTCTGGCCCAGGCTGCGGTTGCCGGCAAGCTCGATGGGAAGCTGGTGGACCTCAGCACCCCAATCGAGCAGGACGCGCAGTTCGCGGTCATCACCTTCGACAGCCCTGAGGGTCCTGATGTGTACTGGCACTCGGCAGCTCACGTCATGGCAGATGCCGTCGTACGCCTCTTCCCGAAGACGAAGCTCACCATCGGCCCACCGGTCGACGAGGGCTTTTACTACGATTTCGATACCGACGTCACCTTCAGCGACGACGATCTTGCGCGCATTGAAGAGGAAATGGGCAAGATCATCGCCGCCGACGCTGCCTTCGAGCGCCGCGAAGTAAGCGCTGCAGAAGCCCGCGAGGCCTTCAAGGACAACCCGTACAAGCTGGAGATCGTCGACGAGATCGAGGCCGCCGGGGACCAGAAGATCAGCCTCTATCGGCACGGCGGCTTTGTCGACCTGTGCCGTGGACCCCACCTTCCCAGCACGGGTCGTATCAAGGCCTTCAAGCTCACCTCCGTGGCAGGCGCCTACTGGCACGGCGACGAGCACAACCCCATGCTCCAGCGCATCTACGGGACAGCGTATCCGGACAGGAAGCTCCTGGACGAGCACATGCACCGGATTGAGGAGGCCAAGCGGCGCGACCACCGCAAGCTCGGTGCCGAGCTGGACCTCTTCAGCTTCCACCAGGAAGCCGGAGCAGGCCTGGTCTACTATCACCCGAAAGGCGCGATGCTGCGTCAGACCGTTCTGGACTTCAGCATCAAGGAGCATCTGAAGCGCGGCTACGACCTGGTACGCACGCCGCATCTGATCAAGAGCGATATCTGGTACACCTCCGGCCATCGGCAGCAGGGGTACCCGATGTACTTCACGGAGATCGACGGGCAGGAGTACGGCGTCAAGCCCATGAACTGCCCGGGGCACATTCTCATCTTCAAGACACGCACACGCAGCTACCGTGACTTGCCCATCCGCTACTTCGAGCTTGGCACAGTCTACCGCCACGAGCGGGCCGGCGTGCTCCATGGACTCATGCGCGTCCGAGGCTTCACGCAGGACGATGCGCACATCTTCTGTCGTGAGGACCAGCTCGAGGACGAGCTCACGGGCGTCATCGACTTCGCAGCCTTCATGATGCGCACCTTTGGCTTCCCGGAGTACAAGGTGTACCTCGCGACGCGTCCCGAGAAGTCCGTGGGATCGGATGCGCAATGGGAACTCGCGACCTCCAAACTCGTGGAGGCACTGGAAGCCAACCATCTTCCCTACGAGGAGGATCCGGGTGGCGGCGCCTTCTATGGTCCGAAGATCGATGTGAAGGTCAAGGACGCCATCGGCCGCCTCTGGCAGTGTCCGACGATCCAGTGTGACTTCACTCAGCCAGAGCGCTTCGACATTACCTATGTGGGCGAGGATGGTCAGCCGCACCGCCCGGTCATGGTTCACCGCGTCGTGCTGGCCGGCATCGAGCGCTTCCTGGGGGTACTGATCGAGAACTACGCCGGTGCCTTCCCCGTCTGGTTGGCACCCGTGCAGGTGAGCGTGCTTCCTATCACCGACCGGAACCTCCCCTATGCGGAGAAGGTTGTGGCACGACTGATCGACGATGGCGTACGTGTGGAGATCGACCGCTTTGGCGGAACCCTCGGCAACAAGATCAGGCAGGCGCAGACCCAGAAAGTGCCCTTCATGTTTGTCGTGGGTGACAAGGAGGAGGCCGCGGAAGCGGTCGCCGTCAGGTCACGCGACAAGGGCGACCTCGGGCCGATGCCCCTCGACGACGCAGTGAACGCGGTCAAGAAGCTGGATGTGCCCGGCGCGACCGGATAGGGCGCCACCACGGAGGCCACCAGTAGCAATGCTTGACGGTCGTGGGGGGAGGTACTCAGTGCGACGTGTCTGGCGAACCAAGGTACCTTCCCCTGCGCAGGTCGACCGTGGGGACGCGGGAGCGCGAGGTGGGCGAACTCTCCAGCAACACATACGGGGCCGCCTGGGGTGATCGAGACGCACCTGACCAACCAAGTCTGCTGTCTCGCAATGACAGTGCCCGCCCTGGCGACTCTGCTGCTGGCCGCGTACGCCTGGCGTCGTCGGTCCTGTCCGGGCGCCCCCTCCTTTACCTTGGCGATGATAGCTGCCTCCCTATGCTCCTTTGCCACTGCCATGGACTACGCCAGTGCCGCTCTGGAAGGCAAGGTCGCCTGGGCGCAGGTGGGCTACATCGGCGCCTCGACAGTCCCCGTGGCATGGCTGGCCTTCGCCGCACAGTACTCCGGACTGGACCACCTGATCAGTCGTCGGCGACTTGTCCTGCTGCTGATAGTCCCCGCTGTAACCGTCCTCGTTGCCTTCACCAACGGCGCCCACGGCTTGCTGTGGCGCGAGATCAGAACGGTTGACTACGGCGAGTTCCACACCTGGACCGTCACCCACGGAGCCTGGTACCCGGTTCACCTGGCATACAGCTATCTTGCTCTTGCGACCGCCCTCCTTGCGATCGGGCACGCAATCGTGGTCCGACAGGGGGTCTACCGTGCTCAGGCGGTTCTTGTCTTGGTGGCAGCGGCGATTCCTATGGCCGGAGACTTGGCCTACCTGGTCGGTGCGAGCCCCCTCCCGAGTGAGAACCCTGCCCCCTTTCTCTTTGCCGCCTCCGGTGCAGCAATCGCCTGGAGCGCCCTTCGCTACCACCTCCTCGACCTGATCCCCATTGCCCGCGATGTCGTTGTCGAGGCGCTCTCAGACGCGATCGTTGTACTCGATGAGCATGGGCGCATCGCCGACGCCAACAGCGCAGGGCAGCGCTTGGCCGGGCTACCACTGCACGACCTGATCGGTTGCACGGTCTCCACCATCTCACCGGTCCTTGCCAGTCTCCCTGAGCATCTTGGGGATGACCAGCACATGCAGGTCGAGTTTCGTGTGGCCGACGACGGCACGCTGCACTGCTTCGATCTCCGTATCTCGTCCGTCACTGCGCCGGGAAGGGCCTGTGCCGGGACCGTCCTCCTGCTGTGCGATATAACCGCACAACGCCGGGCCGAGGATGCCCTGGAGGAGCAGCTCATCAGCTACGAGGACCTGGTGGACAGTGTGCGGGAAGCGGTACTCGTGCAGGATGCTGACGGTATCCTCATCTCCGCCAGCCGCGGTGTGGAGGAGGTCTTTGGGTTCCCACGCGACGAGTTACTGGGCCGATCTCTCTCAGATCTGATCCCGCAGAACCCCGACGAGAACGTGGCCCTGACCGACCGGCTGCATTGCGCTCTGGAGGGAGAACCCCAGCGCTTTGAGGCGCGGGGACGACGTTCAGACGGCGAGTCCTTCCCTGCTGCCGTGCGGCTCTACCGGACTTCGCAGCGAGGTGAAGCCGCGGTTGTGGCCCTTATCTCCGACACCTCGGAGCACCAACGGGCCGAGGAGAGTCAGCGTCTCGCGATAGCCGGCCAACTCGCCGCAGGCGTCGCTCACGAGTTCAACAACCTCCTCGCTGCTCTCCTTATGCGCGCCGAGCTTGCGGCAAGGTCGTCACACGAGGAGACGCGCGTCCTCGCGGCGGTTGTCAAGCGGTCCGCTCAGCGCGGGGCCGAGGTCTGCGGCAACCTGCTAGCCTTTGCACGACCGCGACCACCACGACCCACACCTTTGCGTGTCGAGACCCCACTCGAGAGTGCCCTCCAGGTTGCACGCCATCAGCTCATGGCCAGTGGCGCTCAAGTAGTCCGTGACTTCCAGACCGGATCCCAGCAAGTGCTTGCCGATGACGGCCAGCTCGAGCAGGTCTTTCTGAACCTGATACTGAATGCCTGTCATGCCCTGGCAAGCGATAGTGTTCCCCCGGAGCGGCGGCAGTTGCGGGTCAGTACGCGCCTCGACCAAGGACCGGACGGGTCGAAGGAGGTGGTCGTGTCCGTCACCGACACCGGGGTCGGCATGAGCCCTCAGAGCCTCCGCAGGGCTTTCGAGCCCTTTTTCACCACCCGTGCATCGACCGACAAGGACATGCCCAAGGGCTCGGGCCTCGGACTGTCTGTCTCCCACGGCATTATCGCCGCTCACGACGGACACATCGAGCTGCAGAGCCAACTCGGCGAGGGCACGACGGTCGAGGTGCGTCTGCCGGCTGTGGCCTCGGCCCCAGGGCCACCCTCTGAGCCGGTCGAGGAGGAGACGATTCCCCTGTCAGCGTGTGCACCTGGTGTCGGCAGGGTTCTCGTCGCCGAGGATGAGGAGGAGGTTCGGTCGCTGATCAGTGAGGTCATCTCTCTATCCGGTTGCCAGACCATGGAGGTCGCCACCACAAGCGAGGCGATCTCAGCCCTTGGCCAACACCGGTTCAGTGCAGTCGTGTCGGACCTGATGATGCCCGGTGGGGGCGGCGAGGAGATACTGCGGTACTCCCAGACCCTCGACTGCCCGCCACCAGTGATCATCGTTACCGGCAAGATCGAGGCAGGGCTTGCGAACCAGGTCATGTCTCTCGGAGCTCGACGCCTGCTATCGAAACCTTTCAGCCTGCGGGAGTTGCGTAGCGCGGTTCTCGAACTGGTCGGCAACTAGAAGGTGCCTGAGGCGTGGCGACTGGCCACGTCGGAGCACGATAGCCACTGCCCATGTGTACCTATCAGGCGGGACTGTCGTCCCCCGTCCTCGGGGAGGTCGTACTCGAATGCCCTACACCCCCGGTCGCATCGCCGACCGCAGCGTCGTCATCTACATGCAGGGAGCACTCTGCACACAGCCGACACAGGTCTTCCAGAGCCCCCATGCCCCGCGCGTCATCCAGCGGTTCCTCAGTCGGCTCATCAAACACGAATCCAATCTGCTTAGTCTCTTCGAGGGGCTGGAGATCAGTGGACAGCCGGAGGAGATCTGTGAGGGCGCCTTTGCGCTGAACCGCGTCCTTGGGCTGCTGGTCGATTGGAGGCCAGAACAGATCAGGCTCAAAGCGCCTGACGTTGCTCCCCTGGTACGTGACCCGATGGCCCTGGCACGTCTGGTGGAGCAGCTGTATGACCACTGGCGCGGACTGGAGCGCTACCTGATCTTCGAGGGCAAGGCCCTTGCCGACCGCGATCGGGCGCTGGAGGGCCATGTCACCTTCATCCACAGCAACCAGGACCTCACTGACCTGGTGCGCGATGCCTACCGACGTATCGAGAGCAATCTGCGAGCCCACTGGCCGCGGGTCTACCGCCAGGTGCCTTCCGGCGCCAATATGAGCCTACTCATCGACAACATCGAGTGGCCCTGCCCGGACGGGCCCTACCAGATGCTCAAGCCCATCCGCATGGTACGGCTCGCCCTGCTCAACCCGCCGGTCGTGCTCTACCCGCGTTCAAACCGACGACAGGGTCGCTTTGAGCCGGTCGACTACAACCCGCTGGAACGCGTGATCATCGACCCGGAGAAGTGGCTCTGCATTCCGGTCCGTGTCGGGCAACTCACCATGCACGTGTACTTCGACCGGGACTTCCTCAGTCACGCGGTGTCGCTGGTGAACCTCTTCGAGCTGGCTGGTCATGAGGAGGCCCGTCAGAAGCCCGACGGCATTCTCATCTTCGGAGTAGCCCCGGCTGCCTTGCGGGGCGAGCCGACGGTCTTCTACGAAGACGAGGCCAACGACCTCGTCCTGGGCATCATCGCCAAGTCCGAAGAGGTGGACTACTTCGGCTACTTCAAGAAGATGCTGCTCACGATGCACAACGTCATCATGATGCGCCGCGGTCGCCTCCCAATCCATGGGGCCATGTGCCACATGGAGTTCAAGAACGGCTCGTGCAGCAATGTGGTGATCGTGGGGGACAGCGGCGCAGGGAAGTCGGAGACTCTTGAGGCCTTCCGCCTACTGGCTGATGACTGGCTCCGCGAGATGACGACGGTCTTCGACGACATGGGATCGGTCGCACTGACAGAAGAGGGCAAGCTCATCGCCTACGGGACGGAGATTGGCGCCTTCGTGCGCCTCGACGATCTCGACATTGGCTATGCCTTCGGCCGTATCGACCGTGCCGTCTTCATGAACCCACATCGCCAGAACGCACGGATCGTTATCCCCATCGCCGAGTACGACGACGTAGTCGCCGGTCACCCCGTCGACTTGCTGCTGTACGCCAACAACTACGAGCCGGTCGACGCTGACCACCCGACGATCGAGTACTACCCCAGCGCTGAAGCCGCGATCAGTACCTTCCGCCAGGGCTTGCGCGCGAGTAAGGGGACGACCGACGAGAGTGGTCTGGTCGGCACCTACTTCGGCAACCCCTTCGGGCCGGAGCAACTGCAGGAGCGCCACGAGCCGATCGCTCAGCGGCTCTTCGCGCAGGCCTTTGCCGGTGGCGTGCGTGTCGGTGTGCTACGGACTCAGCTGGGCATTCCGGGAATGGAGCACGACGGGCCGCTGGCGGCTGCCAGGGAGCTGTTCCGGGAGGTCAGCGGCGGGGAGTAGGCGTTCGCCCTTTTCCAGCACGTCGCCACTCTTCCGAGAGCCGCCCACTCAGGGCGGCTCTTCTGTCCGGCCCGCAAGGTTAGTCGGCGGTGTCTGGCGAAGAAGTACCTATGCCATACCTTACCGTGCTCACCTGGGGGGCTCGTGTGTGGACCAAGTGTCATCTTTTACAGACAATGAGCTAGTGCAGGTGGTTGTTGTCATCGCACTGACTCTCGTCACGGGCATCACCCGCGAGGAGAAGGCCGCTGCCGAGCATACGACGGCCGTAGCGGGAGTTCGCACCTTCCCTATCATCGGCTTGCTCGGCTATGGCCTCACGCTCCTATACCCCGACAACCCACTCCCGGTGACTCTGGGCCTCGCAGGGCTGTGTGGCTTCCTCGTCGCTGCCTATGTGCACAAGCTTGGCGAGGGTAAGCACGGCATCACGACTGAGATGGCGGCACTGGCTGCCTATCTGGTCGGAGCCCTGGTGGCGCGCGACCTGATGTGGATCGCATGCTCCGTCTCGGTCGCGTGCGTGATGCTGCTGCAGTCAAAGACGGAACTGGAGAGCTTCGCCATCCGTCTCGCACCCCACGAACTCGGGACCTTCGTTCAGTTCCTCCTGCTGTCGGTCGTGATCCTCCCGGTCCTGCCCAACGCGGACTATACGCAGTTTCACATCAACCCCTTCCGCACCTGGGTGATAGTGGTCGCCGTCAGCGGCATATCCTACGCGGTCTACGTGATGCAGCGCGTCGTGCAAGCGCGCCACAGCCTGCTTCTCACTGCCCTCTTCGGGGGGGCCTATTCCAGCACAGTCACTACTGTTGTCATTGCCAAGCGTTCGAAGACGCAGCCCGACCCGTTGCTCTATGCCGGTGCCATAGTCATGGCGTCCGGCGTCATGTACCTACGTCTGGCGATCTTGCTGTGGATCTTCAGCAGCACGCTCGGATGGACGCTGGGCCCCCGGCTCATAGCCCTGTTTGCAGCAGCAACCCTGGCGGGCTACCTGCTTACCTGTGTTGGGCGTGGTTGTCGCCGGGCCGCGCCGATGGTGGAGGACACTGATGCCCGCAACCCTCTGGAGATAGGCACCGCCGTCCTCTTCGCCGCCTTTTTCGTGGGCGTCTCGGTGGTCACGCAGTTGGCGGGGCGGCATCTGGGCAGCGCTGGCGTCTATGCCCTCGCAACGGTCATCGGGATGGTCGATATCACCCCCTTCGTCTTGAGCTTGACCCAGACTGCGGGGCGATCGACCCCTCTTGCCGTCGCCGCTGTCGCCGTCATCCTTTGCGCAGGCAGCAATAACCTGTTGAAGGGTGTCTATGCCCTGGTCTTTGGCGAGCGCCGCGCTGGCATCGCAGCCTTCGTCGGACTGATCGCCCTGGCGGCGGCCAGCTTCCTGACGCTCATCGGTCTCTGAGGCCGCTCTTCCTGGCCTGTTCACACCCATGCCGTTGTCATGCTCTGGAGGTCGTTGTGATGCTGCTTGCTGCTTTCATTGCCTGTCTGGCTACCTCCGCAACACCATCCCTGGCTGACGTCCCACTGCACACCTTCGACGACCTCTCCCTGTGGTCAGCCTACAAGGACGGCGGCAACCCGCCCGTCTTCACCTCAGACACACAGACCACGCGAGAGGGCAAGGCACTTCGCCTCAAGTACACCGACCGGACGCCGCAATGGGGCAACCTCAACGGCCCGTGCACTGTTCCACCGGAGGCCGTGGCTCTGCGCTTCTGGATCTACAAGCACTCCGCAGCTCCAGGGGCAGCCATGCATATCTGGCTGTTCGAGCCGGATGGCGATGGCTGGGTGCAGCGCGTACCCTTCTCCCCCGGCGGGGAGCTTTCGGCGACGCCCACCGGCTGGCAGCAGGTACGCATGCCCATCAGCGCCTTCCGCTTCGACCCGCGTGGCAAGAGCACCCGACAACTGACCAGTGTGAGCCGCATGCTGATCGGCTGCAACTTCGCCGATCTGGAGGTGACCGTGGATTCGATGACCTGGGAGACCGGTCAGACGGCTGAGCCGATACCGCTGCCGACCACGCCGAACCTCAAGATCGAGACAGGAACCAGGGGCGCCCTGGGCATTCTCGACCTAGGACCGGGACTACCCGCGTCCTTCCGACCGGCTCACAGGCCCACAGAGCTGAGTGCGGTTCTGCGTGCTGCCGGCTTCGGCGTAACGGTACTGAAGCCCGGTGACTTCGCCGATCCCGCAGTGCTTGCGCCGGCCAAGCTCGATGCGGTCATCCTGCCCTGCGGGCCCTACTTCCCTCAAGCCGCACAGGCCACTTTCCTGGCCTACGTGAAGGCAGGCGGGAGCTTCCTGTCCTCGGACGGCTATGCCTTCGACCAACTGCTGCAGCTCACGAACAAGGGCTGGTCGGCGTCCGGCGTAGAGAAGACGGCGGCGGACATGGACAAGCCCGACGAGGCTGCGCCGATGGGTCTCAACAACCGGCTGGGCAAGACCGGCGACTCCATGACCTTCAGCCCGGACCAGATCCCGGTCTTCGATCCTCAGTTCCAGTTGGAGCACGCGACTCGGCTGCGCCTGTCAGAGGGCTATGGACAGCCCGATTCCGCTGCGGAGGGCCTCACGAAGGATGCAGCCAGGACGGCCCAGCCCACCTATTCGTCTCTTGCGCCCTTCGAGGGCTTCTCTGCCTGCGTCCTGACCGGCCTCAACAGCGCCGTCTTCCCGCAGGTGTATCGCCGCTGGGTGCCTGTTCTCGACGCCGTTACCGACGAGGGGCAGGTACGTGGCTGCGGTCTGGCCCTGGCGCTGAACTACACCGGTCCCTTCCGAGGCTCCGTATGGGCCTTCTCGGGCTTGGCGGACGGAACGGACCTGTTCCTCGGGGATGCCTCCCGCCGCGACCTTCTCGTGCGTGTAGTGAGCGACCTCACCGAGAAGGTGTTCCTGCACGAGCTGACCACCGACCTTGCCTGCTACGAGCCCGGAGAGACGCCCCGGGTGTCGGTGAAGCTCTCCAACTTCGGCAAGCGACCGGCGGAGCGCAAGCTCTGCATCGCAATCAGCGACGGGACCGTGCTCGAGAAGGAACTGACGATCCAGCCGGGCGAGACCCAGACCTTCACAGTCTCAGCATCGACGGCCGAACTGGCCCGTGATGGCGATCTGGTTCCGGTGAGTGCCTGGCTGGCCACAGGAGGTCGCCTCGCTGACCGACTGGAGACGGCGTACTGCGTGCGCAGCCCACAGGTTCTCGCCTCCGGACCTCGCGTCCGGTGGCAGGGCAACTACATGACCGTCGACGGTCGCGCAACCTTCCTCATCGGCAGCAACCAGACTGGGATGATGTACTACTCGCCCGATGAGAACCCGCGAACCTGGGACCGTGACTTCCGCAGCATGTCGGACAATGGCTACCACGTCCTCCGCATCCTGCACTTCTCCCCTTTCGCCAAGGGGAGCTATGAGAGCGGGTACCGTACCGAGCCACTTGACCTGCTGGAGCGGCCGCAGAAGCTCGTGCGTCAGATGGACGCCATCGTCCAACTCGCCCAGAAGCACCGCGTGGCCCTCTTCCTTGCCCTCCATGACTGGCAGCCTCTGGCGCTCAGCGACGAGGAACTCCGAGCACAGGCCGACTGGGACCACTTCTGGGCCGCCCGCTATCGCGACGTTCCGGGCCTCTTCTTCGACGTGCAGAACGAGCCGACGGTCGATGTGCCTGACCGGCCGGATATCAGGGCGCTGTGGAACAACTTCCTCAAGGACCGCTACGGGAGCGATGAGGCCTTACGGGCTGCCTGGAAGAAGCACCCGCCGGAGGCCGCGATGCCGGACGTCCCACTCAGTGCCATCACCGACGAATGGGACGATTGCCGCAGTGCCGACCGCAAGCGCTTTGAGGCCGAGATTCTCAACCGTTGGGTGAAGGCGAATGTGGATGGCCTGAAGTTGGGGAGCCCTGAAGCACCGACCACCGTCGGCTTCCTGCAGTCGATGCCCAACGCCGACAAGCTCCTGGGCACACGCCACACAGACTTCTCCAACATGCATTTCTACGGGTCGATCCAGAGCCTGGCGCCCCAACTCAAGTTCATCGACCGCCGCTTCGAGGGCAAGGGCTTCAGCCTCGGCGAGTTTGGCGCCCGGGATGCACACACGGCCCGCAATCAGGGCAGCACACGAGTTCCGGTCGCGGAGTGCACGGACTACTTCCGAAGTGTCGCGCACTACGTTACGGGCATGGGCGGGGCCTTCGCAGCAGTCTGGTCTTGGAAGGACTTCGACGAGATGGTCTTCCCGTGGGGACTGGTGCATCGCGAGTCCTGCGTCACCAAGCCCTGGCTCCATGCTTTGCTGCAGAGCTACCTGTTCGCCTCCTTCGCCCAGCCGGTCTATGAAGCGCCCGAGCTATATCTGCTGGTCCCAGACCAGAACCGCATCGGGCCGAGGTTCAACGAGATCCACCAGGCCCTGTTTCGCGCCGTCGACCTTCTCCTCGACCAGCGTGTCAACTTCGGCGTGCTCAACGAGGAAGACCTCAACAAGCTGCCGCCGCAGGCACGGGCGCTTCTGTGGCCTCTCCCCTACTGCCCGACCGATGCCACCTTCGCGCGCGTCAGAGACTGGGTCAAGGCCGGCGGCACCCTCTACCTGTCGGGAGATGTAGGCTTCGACCCGCAGCGGCAGCCTACCCGCGGTAGTCGCCGTGCTGAGCTCGGACTTGCAGATACCCCTGCTCTGTCTCCCTTCGACGTGCCCGCCGAAGCCTGGGGCCAGGCTCCTGTCGAGACGCAGGTGGGACAGGGCAAGGTCCTCGCCGTACCCTATCCACTGGAGCTGCGAGCCCACGAGGCGGACGCCAAGGTGTACACGCGCTTCCTGCGCATGGCCGGCATCGCCGCGATCGAGCTTGTCTGCGACGAGGCACAGGGGCCCTTCCGCGCCTTGAGCATCCCCACTGCCGGCGGCGGGCGACTGACGATGATAGCTCGCAACAGCAGCAAGCGTGATCTGGCCCAGGTCACCTTGCCGGCGGCAGGTGTGACTCTGGAGCTTGGCGCCGAGGGATGCGCCTTCGTCCTCCAGGGAGCACAGGGGCAAGTGATCGGTGCGGAGACCGACGGGCGCCTGGTCCTCGGCGACCAGAAGGAGGGCTTCGCCTCCGCCGCGGGGCATTTCGGTGTCTGTGCGCTGGACGGCAGAGACCTGCGTCAGTCGCAGCAGGTGATGGTGTTGCCGGGCGAGTGCGAGACTGTTCGTGTGCCCGGTCTTGCCGGCCTGAGAGGCGGGCAGGTTCGGCTTGGGGTGCCGGCACAACTGCAACCGGCGACGGTCTTCTCTGGGTCAGCCCTGTCCTTCGAGCCTGCGGGCACCGGACGCATCGCAGTGGTTGCTGCCGCTACTCAGATGCAGGCAGCCACCGACAAGGTCCTCGCGCATCTACACCTGCAGACCGCGAACTGGTAACAATCTGGCTCCTACCATCTCTGGCGGCATAGCCGTCGTGGCCCCGGGGTATGCTCAAGGATAGCTCAATAGGTCCGCCGCATGCCACGGACCACATATGCCAGGGATATGGGAGGTTCCAGTATGTCACACAAATTGGTCTTCGGAGCCGTGTGCCTGCTGCTCGCGGGGATCGCGCTGTTCATCGCGGGCTGCGGAGGTGGGAGCGGCGTCAGCACGGGTCAGCTACAGGTGGCGCTGACGGACGCTACAGGTACCTATGACAAGGTGGTGCTGTCGGTACAGGCGGTTCGCGTTGTGCCGGTCGGGCAGGGAGGTCAGAACACCGGCACCGGCCTGCCGCTGATCGTGCAGTACCCGACGCCACAGGTCCTGGATGTACTCACCCTCGCCTTCAGCCAGCAGGTGATGGGCTCGGCGGCCGTGCCTGCCGGTGAGTATGAGCAGGTACGTCTCGTGCTCGCACCGAACCCGACCACAGGAGACCCGGTCAACTACGTCACGCTCCCTGGCGACCCGAACACCAAGCTCGCCCTGGACACTCCCAGCGGCCAGCAGTCAGGTCTGAAGGTGCTCGGTCGGTTCGAGGTGAAACCTGGTGTCCTGAACGCCCTTGCCCTCGACTTTGACCCGGCGCGGGCGATTGTCGAGGCCGGCTCAAGCAACAAGCGGCTGCTCAAGCCCACCGGCATCCGCATTGTGCAGATGAACTCCGTGCTGCCCACCTATGGCAGCGTATCCGGCACGGTCCTGCCCGACACCACATGGTCCGACGCCGTTGTATCGGTCATCCCGCAGGGACAGGCCCTCCCGATCGCGATCGGATCGGTCGACCCGACAGACGGTCACTTCGTGGCCTTCCTGCCTGCAGGGACCTACTACCTGAGGATCACGGCGCCCGGCTTCCAGACCTACGATACCTCACAACTGCCGACGCCGGTGTTCTACACCGTGACACTTCAGCAGGATACGCCGGCCGGTGACCTCACACTGTCGCCCTAGCCGACGTTCACAAAGGGAGAGCCTTCGGCGATGATCGGGTGCTCGGAGTTCTGTGGCCACTACTGCTACACTTTCGAGTGGATCCGCGCCAGGGCCGGCGAGGAGGCGCTTCGGGAGTACTGGACGGAGGCCGTGGCGCGTGACTCACAACAACACGCTGCGGACCTCATCATCCCTCAGGGGATCGAGGGCATGGTGCAGTACTGGGGTCACACGCTGGCTGAGGAGGAGGCCGGGTATGTCTCAGCCTATGATGTGGGAGACGAGTCCGGTAAGCCCTACTACCGCATAGACATGTTCGCCTGCCCCTCCCTGGGCTACAACCTCGCTCACGGGTACTCCTACTATCATGACTACTGCAGCCATTGCATGGGCTGGATTCAGGACATCATGGACCGGGCGGGCTTCGTCATCCACCACGACCACGACCACCGAGGGCGCTGCTGGTGGGAGATGAGGCCCGCAGACAACGACCCCGGGCCCTCGGAGCCCGGCGAGCTGACGGGCCGAGACGACGTGCGACTTCTCCCAGACTACGCGGAGGGCACGCACCATTGCTGGCAGGCCGGACGTCCCGTTTGTTGGCCCGACAAATGACCCGATGCTCGCCGCATGACCTCTCAGAACCCCCGCAGGAGCCTGCGGGGGTTCTCGCCTTGTGGTCTCGGGGCACCGGAAGCTGAGGTCGACCAAGGGAAAGAGTACCTCGGACGCGAACACTGGTTCATCTGCCGGCAGGCTGCGTATCGCGATCCTGCCGTGTGACAGACCGCAGGGAGACCATGCACCAGCGCTACCGTCGCAAAAGGGCCGCCTTCATGCTCGCGCTCGTCGCCGGTGTAGTTGCCGCAGTCTGGAGCTACCTACCCGCGGGCGACGTATTGGAACGACTGGAGTTGCGGACGATCGATGCGCGGTTCCTTGCCCGAGGCCCCAAGGCGCCCTCCGGCCAAGTGGTGATCGTCGAAGTCGACGAGGCGAGCCTGGACAGGATCGGTGGCTGGCAATGGCCACGCCAGACCTTCGGCGAACTCGTCCGTCGTCTGGATGCGGCCGGCGCCAGGGCCATCGGGATGGACATCCTCTTTGCGGAGCCGGATGAGGAGCAGGGCGGCGAGGTCTCCGATGCAGTCTTCGCACACGACGTCCGCAAGTCGGGTAGGGTCTTCCAGGCGCTCGGCGGTCTCCATCAGGAGCCGGGGCTGACACAGGTCCCCGGAGATGCCGCGCGCTTCGCCTGGTCTTCGGTGCAGACCCGGCCGGGAACGGGCCTTAGCACCGGGGCGATCCTCCAGGAGGTTCTCGACGCCGCCAGCCCATATAAGGATCTTGCCGAGGCGAGCGCTGGTGCGGGGTTCGTTGACGTGGTGCCTTCGCTCGACGGCGTGTACCGGCAGGTGCTGCCTGTCGTGAAGATGCAGGGGCAGGTCTACCCCTCACTATCCCTGGCACTTGCGGATTTCGCCCTGGGCGTTAGCCCCAAGGACGTGGTAGTCACAGCCGGCGACAGCATCCGCCTGGGCAACACGCGACGCGTCCCCCTCCAGCGTGATGGGACCATGTTGATCGACTACGCAGGTCCCAGTCGCACCTTCGCCTACTACTCCGCTGCCGACGTGCTCGAGGCCCCGGAGAGGATCCCCGCAAACGCCTTCCGCGACAAGATCGTTCTTGTCGCCGTCACGGCACTGGGTCTCTACGACCTGCGCGCGTGTCCCTTCGGAGCGGTCTTCAACGGAGTAGAGGTGCAGGCTAACGCGCTGGACAATATCCTTACGGGGCACTTCGTCCAGCGGCTGGGTCCTGAGTGGTCAGCCGCCCTGGCCCTGCTCTGGGCCCTGATCGTCGGTCTGTGCCTGACGGTGGTATCGCCGCCGCTGTGGGTCCCGGCAACGGTGCTAGGCTTGGTCGTCCACAACCTGACGGCAACCTGGGTGTTCGCGCACAGTGGGCTCCTGGTTGATATGGTGGTGCCCAGTGTGGGGATTGCCCTTGCACTGGTGACGGTTCCCGCATACCAGTTGGTGGCCGAGGAGGAGCAGCGCCGGGGCTGGCAGGACACTCTGAGCCGGTTCGTTCCGCGCGAACTGGCCGACAACCTCATGGAGGATGTCGGAGCCCCGGCGGTTCAGGGCGAGATGCGGTCGATCACCGTTCTCTTCGCCGACCTGCGCGGGTTCACGGCGGCCAGTGCCAACATCGGTGCGGCGGAGACCGTCGAACTGCTGAACCGCTACTTCCGCCTCATGCACGAGGTGATCGAGCAGTTCGGGGGAACTCTGGACAAGTTCGTCGGGGACGGGCTCATGGCGCTCTTCAACGCCCCTCAGGCGCAGATCGACCATGCCGCTCTGGCGGTCGCGACAGCGCTGGAGATGCAGCGCCAGGTTGAGACGCGTAAGGACGAATGGGAGTTCTACCACATGCCCGAGTTGCGCGTCAGCATCGGGATCAGTACCGGCGATGCCGTCGTAGGCTATGTGGGGTCCGGCGAGAGGATGCAGTACACTGCCATCGGAGCCCATGTCAACCTCGCCAGCCGTCTCGAGGAACTTGCCAAGGACTTGGACGTCAAGATAGCCATTAGCCCGGCTACCCATGCCCTGGTTAAGGACGTCGTGGACTGTGCTGAACTGGGAGTATTCGAACTGCACAACGTGCCCGCTCCCGTGAAGGTCTATGAGGTCCGAGGATACGGCGCAGGATAGCCTTCGCCGGCTAGGGCTAACACGCCGGCGTTCCATCGACCTGTCACCTGTCGCGATCTCGCGGCAGAACAACTCAGTCAGAGGAGACGATCCGCGTCATGGTCGCACATCGTACCTGTTCCACCCTCCCACCGACAGCGATCTGCAGCCGCCCGCATCCAGCCCACTCCGCCGGGGCGAGCCATCTGATCGCCCTCAGCCTTCTCAGCCTGGCTGTGGTGGCGCTCTTGCCCTTGCTTCCGTCCCGCGCTTCCGCAGCGCCGGTGACCGCTCTCCTGGAGGATGCCGAGGGCAAGCTCAAGGGTTGGCCCGGCAACGCGGTTGTCGATCCCGACGCCTCCCAGGGCAAAGCCTCGGTGTGCTGGACGCCGGATGCGCACGCGAACGCCCAGTCCCTCAACTTCGACTTCGCCGGCCGCGGTGTCGAGTTGTCCGAGTGGGACCGCTTGGTCTTCGATTACAAGATGCCCAAGAGTGGCTGCATCTGGTGGGGTGTCAAGATCGTCGACTTCCCGCTCGGCGACGGCATGCAGGCAACCTGGCAGCTCACCGACCCCGACGCAACCAAGCCGGGGGTCTGGCACAAGGCCGTCATCGACCTGCAGCACCCGACCTGGCTGTGGGGCGACAAGCCCGACAAGACGTCTCAGCTCATCATGTTCCGCTGCCAGATGGCTGAGGGTAAGGTCACGCCCATCCTGCTGGACAACCTCCGTCTCGAGCGCGACCCCTTCCGGATCGAGAAGGTGGAACGACAGGAGCCGGTTCAGGAGGGCGACGTCCTCTACTCCAACTACGAGGTCCGGCTGCAGAACGCCACCGACGACCAGATCACGGTAGCTGTCGGTCTGCGACATACTGACGCGAACCTCACGGCCGAGGCCGGCCTTCAGGAAGTCGTGATACCCGCTCGGTCCGTGCGGTCCGTCAAGGCGCAGCTCATCGCTCAGCTCAAGGGGGAAAAGGCCGCTTCCCCACTCACTGCTCTCAGCACAGAGCTCTTCGCACAGGTGAAAGGCATGGCTGACACAGAAAAGACTGCCGCACTGACCCTTGCCGTCCCGCTGGGGAAACTGCAGCACCCCTTTGCTCTACTGACGAAGCAAGACGTACCTCGCATACTCGAAGCTGTGCAGAAGTCGCCTGAGGCCAAGGCAGTCTATGACGGCCTCAAGCAGCGTGCCGACTCCTGGCTGACCAAGGCGCCCCAGTATCCCGACCGCGGCGGCCAGTGGTGGCACTGGTACACCTGCAAGGCTTGCGGCGGCAAACTGGTCACGAAATCGCCGACGGAGCATGTCTGCGCTGACTGCGGTAAGGTATACACCGGCTGGCCCTACGATGATGTGGTCCTGGACCGCGATCATAGTGCTCTCGCCGGCGCCATTCGCGACTGTGGTCTGATGTTCACCCTCACCGGCAACAAGGCCTATGCGGCCAAGGCCCGCGAGATCCTCATGGGCTACGCCGAGCGGTATCTGAACTACCCACTCCACGACATCAACGGCAAGCCGAACAAGGGCGGCGGCCATGTGGGCCCGCAGACCCTGGACGAGTCGACGTGGCTCATTCCCGTGGTGCAGGGCTTCGACTGTATCTACGACACCCTCAGCGCCGACGACGTCAAGTACCTCGCCGACAAGATGCTGCTTCCGGCGGCCTGGCTCATTCACGACCACCAGTGGGGCATCCACAACATCTGCTGCTGGCATGACTCGGCCTACGGGCTGGTTGGCCTGGCCCTGGCGGAGCCGACGCTGGCCGCCGATGCGATCGCAGGGCCCAAGGGCTTCCACCAGCAGGTCGAGAAGGGCATCTCCGATGATGGTCTGTGGTATGAGGGCGCCTGGGGTTACCACTACTACACCATGATGGCGCTGAGCCCGCTTGCAGTCGCTGCCCACAACATCGGCATCGAGATGTACAGCGAACGATACAAGCGGATGTACGACGCGCCCCTGAAGTTCATGGCCCCCAAGGGTGAGCTGCCGGCCTTCCATGACAGCGGCACCTCCAACGCCCTCGGTTCGGGGAACCTCTACGAGATCGCCTATGCTCGCTGGCAGGATCCGATCCATCTGCTGCCTGTGATCCAGGCCGGGCGCAAGAGCCTGGAGACTCTGCTCTACGGAGTCCCGCTTGGTGCGGAACCCGAGTTCAAGCTGCAGTCCACAGTCTTCCCGGCCGCCGGCTGGGCCATCCTCCGCAGCGGTGACGTGGGCACCAGCCTTGCCGACAAGCACATCCCGCAGAACTACCTGGCCCTTGACTTCGGCCCCCATGGCGGCGGACACGGGCACCCGGACAAGCTCTCCTTCGTCTTCTATGGCAAGGACACACTCCTGGCCGAGGACCCCGGCTGCATCGCCTACGGCAACCCCGCCCACCAGGGCTGGTTCCGCCAGACCGTGAGTCACAACACCGTGGTCGTCAACGGCAAGAGCCAGCAGGCTTGCACCGGCGAGACGCAGTTCGCCTCCTTCGGAGACGGCATCGGCATCTTCAGCGCACGGGCCGACGGGGCCTATCCGGGAGTCCGCCTGCGCCGCACCGTGGCCCTCATCGGTGACCGCCTGATCGACGTTTTCCTGTGCCAGGCGACCGAGGGCGAGGCAACCTTCGACTGGTGCTACCACAACCGAGGCGCCTTCGAGAGCGTCCTGCCTCTGCAGGCGATGACCACAGGCCCCACCGGTGACGGCTACAGCTGGGCAAAGGAGTGGCGACAGGCTGAGGCGAATCAGGAGTGGACGGCAGTCTGGCGCGGCGACAAGGCACCCAGCGTTGCCTTCGCTCAAGCTGCCCCCGATGGCTCTCGCGAGGTTCTTGCCGCCATCGGCATGGGCAACCCGACGAAGATCAAGGTGCCCTTCGTCGTTTCCCGTCAGAAGGGCAAGAGCGCGCTGTTCTGTTCAGCTATGCAGGTCTTCGATGGACCTGACACACCGCAGTTGCAGGTGCGCGTGCTTCCCATCGGCTCCTTCAGCGGCAACGCCGAAGAGCAGCCCGTGGCAGTCGAGGTTACCGGCAACGGTATGCGTGACGTGCTGCTGGTCAACCCCGCTGGTGGCGTCCTGAAGGCCGGCGAGTTTGAGCTCGAGGGACAGGGCGCTGCCCTGCGGTACCGAGGTGAGGCCCTGGAGAGTCTGGTCGTCGCCGGAGAGGCCAAGGTCCGCGTCAACGGCCGCCTGACCGCACCGACTGCCGGCAAGTAGCCGCAGACACAGGCCAGTTGCTGCGCCCTGAGCACAGCCTTCCTACAGCCCGGCAGGGCCGCTCTTCCTGGCGGTCCTGCCGGCCATACCGGCATCTCCTGGGATACCGACATGGAGTTCCAGCTTACCGACCTCATCGATGGCCAGTACAAGGTTGTCGAGAAGCACCGCGGGGGAATGAGCCTCGTCTACATCGTCCTGGACGAGTTTTCCCAGAAGCGCTTCGCCATCAAGACCGTCAAAGAGGACTTCCTCGATGACCTCAGCGTCATCGACCGCTTCCACGAAGAAGCTCGCACGTGGATGAACATTGGCCGACACTTGCACGTGGTCGAGGCGATCATCTACCGCAACATCGGCGGGCAGCCCTTCCTCTGGCTCGAGTACGTCGACGGCAGCGACCTGCAGAAGCTCATCGAACAGGAACACCGCCTGCTTCCTACCCAGGTGGTCCTCTACGCCCTGCAGGTCTGCGAGGCCATGCAGTATGTCCACACCGCCCAGGTCCGCAGTCAACGTGGCGTGATCCACCGAGACCTCAAACCCGCCAACATCATGCTCGACCGGCGGCTGGGTGTGAAGATCACGGACTTTGGCCTGGCCAAGCTCTACGGCGGCACCCGGGGACTCACAGACGCCGGTGTCGGGTTGGGCACCTACCTGTACATGCCGCCCGAGCAGTTCCTCGACGCCGCGACGGCCGATGCCACCTCCGACATCTTCTCCTTTGGCGCGTGCATGTACGCCGCGCTGACCGGTAAGCCGCCCGTCACTGGCGACACCATCGGCGCGGTCATCAACAGCATCCTCAGCAAGACCGCGCCAAGCCCGGAGAAGGTCTGCGACGAAGTCCCGGCAGAGCTGGCGCAGATCGTCATGTGGTGCCTCGCCAAGCCCCGAGAGCGTCGGTTCCCGAGCTTCGAGGCACTGGGTGGCGCCCTCGAAGCGGTCCTGCCCATCTGCAACGAGTCCTCGGCCGACACCGTCGTGCACAAATGTCAGGGCTGCGGCCATCTCACTCTGCACGAGTACCGCGTCTGCCCCGTCTGCGCCAGTTACTTCGACGTCGGCAGTCTGCGGGACTTCCTGGCAAAGGGAGAGAGCCGCGAGACCCGCTCCGTGAGCGTACCCCAACCGACCGCAGCGCCACAGCCCGCTCAGGCGCCGGAAGCCGCACCGCCGCCGTCGTCCGAGCAAGCTCCCGCGGAGGCCGGTCCTACTGCCGCAGACCTGTACGCGCAGGCTCTCCAGCATCGGCAGGCTGGGCGGTCCCGTCAGGCACTCTCACTTCTGCGTGACGCGCTGACCCTCGATCCTTCCCACAAGGAGGCGCGCGCAGCCTTCGACGAGTTGGCGTTGCAGGTCGCTCGTGAGAAGACGCAGGCGGCCACCAAGGCCTACAACTGGGGGATGTTCCGCGGGAACGTGACCCGCAGCGGCTACACCCCGGAGGCCATCGCACCACCTCTGCGCAGGGCGTGGCAGACCCGCGTCGGCGAGTGGATCATCGGCTCACCGGCAGTGGTCAACGGTGTGGTCTACGTCGGCGCGTATGTCGACAAGCCGGGGAGACATGGGCGGATGGCGGCCCTGCGTGCCCAGGACGGCGAGGCGCTGTGGACTGCCGACTTCGCCTATGAGATCGTCAGCAGCCCCCTGGTGTTCGAGGGACGCACGCTCTACTTCGGCTGCCAGAACAACCTTGTCGCCCTGGACGCAAAGACCGGGCGCCGGGTGTGGGAGTTCACGACTGCCGGTGAAGTAGTCGGCGGCCCGGGTGCCTGGAAGCGTGTCGTTTTCTTCGGTAGCTGCGACAGCCGCCTCTACGGCATCCACCCGCAGAGCGGGCAACAGATGTGGGCCTTCTCCTCGCGCGGCGAGATCTTCTCCTCGCCTGCCTACTGGAACGGGGTAGTCTACGTCGGCTCCAGCGACCACCGGCTTTACGCCGTCAATGCAGCCTCCGGGCGCGGCGTGTGGGAGTTTGTCAGTGGAGGCGAGATCGCGGGCTCGCCGGCCTACGCCAACGAGCGCGTCTACTTCGGTTCGACCGATCGCCGCGTATACTGCCTCGATGCACAGACCGGCCAGAAGCTCTGGGAGTACCAGACCGAAGCCGAGATCCACAGCTCGCCTGCGGTGTGGGGCGAGTGCCTCTACGTGGGCTCGCGCGACCACTTCCTCTACGCTCTGGACTCGCGCACCGGCGAACTGCGCTGGCGTTTTGCTACCGGCGACTGGGTACATAGCTCCCCGGTCATCAGCGGCAACATCGTCTACTGCGGCTCGCACGACAAGAAGCTCTACGCGGTCGAAGCCGAGAGCGGCGTTCTGGTCTGGGAGTACCAAACTGCCGGCGAGGTCCAGGCCTCACCGGCAGTCTCAGCGGGAGCCGTCTACGCTGCTTCCAACGACGGCAACGTCTACTGCTTCACCGCACGCTAGCCTTCGCCTCACGGCCTGGCCTCACCATCAGGCTTCCTCCCGGCGCGTCTCCGGTAGCTGTCGCAAGGCCGCCTCTCTGACCTGCTGCTCAGCCCCCACACGCAACCCCAGAAAGAGCAAGGCGGTCAGCAGACTGCACGCCACAGCTATGAGCGTTGCTGGCCCGAAGTCGCTGGCTCCCTCTCCTGCAACTGCGGTGTACACTCCTACCGGTGCGCTGACACTCATTACCGCCAGTGCCAGATGCGTGTTCTCTAGCGTCAGCCCCGCCAGACTTCCCACCGGTACCGGCATCACCCACACGAGGAACAGAAACAGCGCGATGTAGGTCTGTCCCCCCTTCGGGAACCGCAGCAGGAAGTACTGGTGCGCACAGGCGAAGGTGCCCAGCGCGGCGACAGCCACCAGCACCCCAAGCAGAGCGCGTGTCGGCGCTGGCCCCTGCGGCGCCGGAAAGCAGGCCAGGACGAACACGCCACAGAGAGCCAGGATCACCGTGAAGGCCCACATGGGGGCCCAGTTCACAGAAAGGTCGCTCCACACAGGCACCGAGGAAAGCCCCAGCTTCCTGGCTCTGCGCACCCCATTTGCGGTCTGGCCAGCCGTCGGTGTCACTGCGACCGTGAGCATCAGTGCGGCCAGAAGGCCACCGTACAGGGCCCCGAGGAGTGGGAGCGTCTTCTCAAGGAGGTCCGTGCTCTCCAGCCCATGGCCGAACCCGTGGCCCAGGGCGAGGAAGGCGATGAACCCCACAAAGACCACTGCCGTTGGCTTGGAGTACACCATTGCGTACTCACTGCGCACCTTACGCACCGCAGCCACGAGCATCAGCAGCGCGAGAGGCACCTGGTGGATCAGGGAAAGGACCAGCGGGGGAATGCGCCCCCCGAAGAAGTACAGCTCGCGCACAAAGTGTGACTCGGGGTCGAAGGCTGCGGCTATCGACGGCACGGGCGTCAGGAGCCCCAGGGGCGTCTGAATGCCCACAAGAGCGAGAATCACCACGACCCCGACCGCCCAATTACTGGCACTCCGTGGCTTCTTCGACAGACACCCGGCCATCGCCGCCAGAGAGTGGTACAGAAGGGCACAGGAGGCCATCGCGACGAGGCTGACCACGAAGCCATCGATCCCCGGCTTCCCCGCCAGCGAGGCATAGAGTAGGAAGGGCAAGGTGCAGGCGAACAGCACCCACTCCCGCACCGAGGCGCCCAGGACGAAACCCACAGCCGTTGCCAGCGAGGTCTGGGGAGAGATGCGGTGCAGGTCGAGCATCCCGCTGTCGCGGGACTGGGCCACCGCCATCGCCACCTCATTCGTGCCGATCAGCAGAAGCAAGATCCCCTGCACGACCAGCAGCGCAGTGAACCCTCCACCGTCTTTCATCAGATCGGCCGCGTAGGACCACCACATCAGACAACCGCAGATCACCACCACGGCCAGGATCGCCGGCAGTGTCTGCTGCGAGCGAAGCCGTGAGCGTCGGAAACGCACGAACAGCGGGTTCTCCCAGAAGACGATCTCTTCAGCCATCTAGGACACCTCCCTCGCGCCGACCTTGAGGAACACAGCCTCCAGGTCTTCGTGTCGTCTGACGAAGGAGGAGACCCGAACCCCTCCCTGAACGAGCTCAGCCAGGACGCCACTCATCTCCTCCGGCCCACCATCCAGCAGGAACCGAAAGGTGTCGCCCTCGCGTGCAACCGCATGCACACCGGTCTGTGAGCTGAGGATGCCCTCGACCAGATCCGCGCCGCTGAAGACCTCCATCTCGATCTGGCCCTGCCCGAACACCCGGGTCGTGATGTCCTCGACTCGACCGCTCATCACTAGGCTTCCGCGCTCCATGATCCCCACGGAGGTGCAGAACTCAGACAGCTCCGGGAGAATGTGCGAGGAGATGATCACGATCTTGCCGTCAGAGCCCAACTGCCGGAGGATCTCCTTCAGCAGGGCGCGTCCATAGGGGTCTACCCCACTCGCCGGTTCGTCCAGCAGCAGAATCCGTGGCTCGGGGAGCAAGGTTCGAGCCAGCATCAGCCGCTGCTTCATCCCGCGCGAGAGCTGCCCGGTGTACTCACCGCGCTTGCCGGCCAGGTCCACGAGCTCCAGGTAGTGGGTGATCCTCTCGCCACGCTCGGTCTCGGGAACCAGGTAACTTGAGGCGAACAGATCGAGGTACTCCCAGACGGTGAGGTCCTCGTACACCGGAGCGGAATCGGGCATGAACCCGATCGCTTGCACCGCCTTCTCGCGATCATGGTCCATGTCGACGCCGTCGATGATGATGTCCCCGTAGGTCTTCTCCACCAGCCCCACCAGGGCACGCAAGGTCGAGGTCTTCCCCGCCCCGTTCGGACCGATCAGCCCATAGATCTCTCCCGGACCCAGCTCCAGACAGAGGTCTCTGACAGCACAGACTTCATCATAGTCTACTCTCAGATTGCGCACTTGTATCATTGATAAGGCCTCCACGCTCCACATCTCTGACAAGCCGACCTGAGTGTGGTGCTTTTCGCCAACTACGCGACGATGTCCTGCAAGGCCAGGGGGCATTCCCTACGCTTTCGCCCGCCTGCCAGACAGGACTCTGGGGAGTCGCACGGCCTCTGCGACTACAGAGCTCTTTCTGCTCGAAGCACTTGACTTGCCTCGTTGGAATCAGTATACTTGTCTCGATACAAGAAACTCGATAATTGTTGCTCGATTAACCAGAAAGCAACTCCAGAGGGCAAGTCCTTCCCAACCGAGATCTACCCGGACTTGACCGATGCCGAAGGCACAAGACGCCCACGCGAGGAGGGCACTCACATGCTCAAAGACCAGCTACAGACCGTTCCAGTGCCGACGCTGCGCAGACTGCCGTCCTATCTGCAGTTCCTGCGCAGGCTTCAGGCGACGGGTCGCGATGTGGTCTCCTGCACTCACATTGCCGACGACCTGCACCTCGATCCGACCCAGGTGCGTAAGGACTTGCAGACGACCGGCATCGTCGGCAAGCCCCGGGTCGGCTACTACCTGCCCGCACTCATCGAGGCCATTGAAAGCCTCTTGGGCTGGAACAACACCACGGAGGCCTTCCTGGTGGGCGTCGGCAGTCTCGGCACTGCCCTGATGGGCTACGGTGGGTTCAAAGAGTCCGGGCTCGAGGTCCTGGCCGGGTTCGACGTGGATCCTGCCAAAGTCGGCACCGAAGTCCACGGCAAGCAGATCCTCCACTTGGACAGGCTCCCCGATCTGGCCGCCCGGATGCACATCCATCTGGGCATCATCACTGCACCGGCCGAGTGTGCCCAGGATATTGCCCAGCTGATGGTGCTGAGCGGCATCCGTGCCATATGGAACTTCGCCCCGACGACCCTTGAGGTCCCCGAGGGAGTCATTCTCGAGAACGTAACACTCGCCGCAAGCCTGGCCGTGTTGTCCAGCAAGCTCACCGCCATGCTGCGTGCCGAAGAGCAGGGAGGCGTCACCAATGCGTCAACCACAGTCCGATAGCTCGCCGTTGGCGGCCCGTCAGTTCGCCAAGGTCTGCGAGATCCTCGACCGCCACGAGCGAGACGCAGCGAAGCTGATCCCCATCCTCCAGGAGGTGCAGGAAGAGTACCGGTACCTGCCTGAGGAGGTCCTGACCTACGTGGCCACGTCCCTCGGACTGCCGCCTGCCAAGGTCTACGGCGTCGCCACCTTCTATGCCCACTTCACGCTGGAGGCCAAGGGCAAGTACGTCATTCGCGTGTGTGACGGAACCGCCTGTCACGTGAAGCGCTCCATCCCGATCCTGGAAGCGGTTCGCAAGCGTCTGGGAATGGACGAGGAGCGCAAGACCACCAGCGACATGCTCTTCACCCTTGAGACGGTCTCTTGCCTGGGTGCCTGCGGTCTGGCTCCCGTCATGGTGATCAACGATGAGGTCCACGGTCAGATGACCCCTGACAAGGCCGTCGCCCTCGTGGAAGAGATCATTGCGAGAGAGGGAGACAGCAATGAGTAACAGTGCCATCCAGACTCTTGACCTCGACAAAACCGCCGAGCAGTTCGGCGAGATGATGGAGCAGACCGACAAGCGCGTGATCATCTGCGCAGGCACCGGCTGCATCGCCAATGGATCACTGAAGGTCTATGACGCCTTCCTCAAGGAGATCGAGCAGGAGGGCCTCAAGGCCGTTGTCCAGCTCAAGGAAGAGGAGGAGCAGGAGGGCATCTACGTCTCCAAGAGCGGATGCCAGGGCTTCTGCCAGATGGGTCCGCTCGTATGGGTGGAGCCGGCTGGTGTCCTGTACGTCAAGGTCACTCCCACCGATGTCCCCGACATTGTAGGAGCTACCCTCAAGCATGGCGTGGTCCTCGAGCACCTCCTGTACACAGAGCCGGCCTCCGGTGCGCGCGCCAAGAACGCCCAGGAGATCCACTTCTACCAGCGCCAGTCGCGCACGGTCCTCAAGGAATGCGGGCACATCGACCCAGAGGACATCCGCGAGTACATCTCTCACGGTGGCTACTTCGCAGCTCGCAAGGTCTTCACCGAGATGACACCGGAGACCGTCTGCGAGGAAATGCTCCACGCCGGTCTGCGTGGTCGTGGTGGTGGCGGGTTCCCCACCGGCAGGAAATGGGACCTCACGCGCATTGAGCCCGAGGGCAAGAAGTACGTCATCTGCAACGGCGACGAGGGTGACCCCGGGGCCTTCATGGACCGCAGCGTCATGGAGGGCAATCCCCACAGCGTGCTTGAGGGCATGGTGATCGCCGCCCGAGCCATCGGCGCTGACGAGGGTTTCCTCTACGTGCGCGCGGAGTACCCACTGGCTGTGAAGCGCCTGCGCAAGGCCGTGGCGGATGCGGAGAGCGTCGGCATACTCGGCGACAACGTCTTCGGGAGTGGGCTCTCGCTGCACCTGCATGTGATGGAGGGTGCCGGCGCCTTCGTCTGTGGCGAGGAGACCGCCATGATCGCCTCCATCGAGGGTAACCGAGGCATGCCTGCACCGAAGCCGCCCTACCCCGCTCAGAAGGGTCTGTGGGGCAAGCCGACGGTCATCAATAACGTAGAGACGCTTGCCACCGTCCCGCTGATCTTCCGCATGGGCGCCGCCAGGTTCCGCTCCATCGGCACCGAGGGATCGCCGGGCACGAAGACCTTCGCTCTCACCGGCCACGTCGCCAACACCGGCCTGATTGAGGTTCCCTTCGGCGCGTCCTTGCGCGAGATCGTCTACAACATCGGCGGCGGCGTCACCGACAACCAGGGCAACCTCACCGGCGACGGGTTCAAGGCCGTTCAGATCGGTGGCCCCTCCGGCGGTTGTCTGACGGAGGAGTTCCTTGACCTGCCCCTTGACTACGATTCCATCAAGACGGCCGGTGCCATGGTCGGCTCCGGCGGTCTGGTGGTCATGAACAAGCAGACCTGCATCGTTCGCATCGCTCGCTTCTTCATGCAGTTCACCCAGAACGAGTCCTGCGGCAAGTGCGTGCTGTGTCGTGAGGGCACCAAGCAGATGCTCGCCCTCCTGGACGACATCATCGAGGGCCGTGCCGACGAGGGAACCCTCGAGCTCCTCGAGACTCTGGCCAAGACTGTCCAGAAGGGTTCTCTCTGCGGGCTTGGCAAGACCGCGCCGAATCCTGTCCTGTCCACGCTGCGCTACTTCCGCCCCGAATACGAGGCGCATGTGTTCCAGAAGCGCTGCCCGACCGGCGAGTGCAAGGCCCTCACGCCGCCCAAGATCGACCCTGAGAAGTGCCGTGGCTGCGGTCTGTGCGCACGAGTCTGCCCGGCTGAGGCGATCTTCGGCGAGAAGAAGCAGGCGCATCACATCGATCCGGAGCTGTGCATCAAGTGCCGAGCCTGCGTGTCAACCTGCAAGTTCGGGGCGATCGCCTAGCACCACGGTTCGGGTCGGCTGAGGCTGCCGTGCACCGCGGCTCTCGCTTCCTAGGACGACGCAAGGTGCACGCCCAAACCTGAGAGCACGCGACACTGGGAGTGTAAAGGATGAACCAGGACAACTTTGTAATGATCGACGGGCGCGAAATCCCGATCGAGGGCGAGGCCAACTTGCTGGAGCTGTGCCGCAAGGCCAACATCGACATTCCCACCTTCTGCTACCACTCACACCTGAGCGTCTACGGCGCTTGCCGCCTGTGTCTGGTCGATGTGGAGGGGCGCGGCATCGTCACTTCCTGCTCCACCGCGCCGACGCCGGGGATGAAGCTGCGCACGAACACCGACGAGATCCGCCAGATGCGCAAGATCGCCATTGAGCTGCTCTTGGCCAACCATGACCAGAGCTGCCCGACCTGCCCCAAGAGCGCAACTTGCCGGCTCCAGGACTTGACCCGTCGGCTCGGGGTTACCGAGGTCCGCTTCAAGCGCACCCAGAAGGAGGCGCCCCGTGACCTCAGTTCGCCCTCCCTCGTGCGCGACCCCAACAAGTGCATCCTCTGCGGCGACTGCGTCCGCGTGTGTGCCGAGATCCAGGGCATCGGCGCCATCGACTTCGCCAACCGCGGAAGCCATGTCTGTGTTGTGCCCGCCTTTGGCAAGGATCTGGGTACGGTCGAGTGTGTGAACTGTGGCCAGTGTGCTGCCGTCTGTCCGACCGGAGCACTCACCCCGCGCTCAGAGATCGACGATGTCTGGAAGGACCTCAACAACCCGGACAAGCTGGTCGTGGCCCAGATCGCGCCGGCCGTACGTGTAGCGCTGGGCGAGTCCTTCGGCCTCGAGCCGGGAGCCCTGACCATCGGGCAGATCGTCGCAGCCTTGCGAGCCATGGGGTTCGACAAGGTCTATGACACCTGCTTCGCCGCCGACCTGACCGTGATGGAGGAAGGCAACGAGTTCCTGCAGCGCGCTGCCAAAGGCGAGAAGCTCCCGCAGTTCACCTCCTGCTGCCCGGGCTGGGTCAAGTTCGCCGAGCAATACTACCCGGAGCTGCTTCCGAACCTGTCCTCCTGTCGCTCGCCGCAGCAGATGTTCGGCTCGCTGGCCAAGGAAATGCTGCCTGTGGAGCTTGGCATTGACCGCTCCAAGATCGTCGTCGTCTCCATCATGCCCTGCACTGCAAAGAAGTTCGAGGCCCGACGCAGCGAGTTCCGCCATGAGGGCATCCCGGACGTCGACCATGTGCTGACCACCCAGGAACTGGCCCTGATGATCGAGGGCGCCGGTATCAGCTTCAACAAGCTGCAGCCCGAGTCGCTGGACCTCCCCCTGGGCTTCAAGACCGGAGCCGGCATCATCTTCGGAGTCACCGGCGGCGTCGCTGAGGCCGTCCTGCGACTTGCGGCCGAGAAGATCTCAGGCATCAAGCTCGACAATCCGGACTTCAAGATCGTCCGCGGTGAAGACGGGGTCCGCGAAGCCACCCTCAAGTTCGGTGACAAGGAGCTCAAGCTCGCCGTCGTCCATGGTCTTGCCAACGCCCGCAAGGTAGCTGAGAAGGTCCGTGCCGGGGAGACGGACTACGACCTTATCGAGGTCATGGCCTGCCCCGGTGGCTGTGTCGGCGGCGCCGGTCAGCCCGTAACGATCGACGCCAATGCCCGGACGCAGCGCGCTGCCGGGCTGTATGCGGCCGACAAGATGGTCCAGCTCCACAAGTCGCAGGAGAACCCCTACGTTGCCCAGGCCTACGACATGACCCTGGGCGAGGTCGGCGGGCCCAAGGCGCACCAGCTCCTGCACACCCACTACCACAGCCGCAAGCGTATCAGCGACGAGGATCTCACGCTCACCGGCGGTGAGGAGCCTGCACGCCTGAGCGTCAACGTGTGTGTGGGTACGAGCTGCTTCGTCCGTGGCGCTCAGAACCTGCTCCATCGCCTGCTGGACTACGTGCAGGACCAGGGGCTTAACGACACCGTTGAGGTCAACGCCACCTTCTGCTTCGAGCGCTGCGATCGCGGGCCGACCGTCGCCGTTGGCGACACGGTCATCGAGAAGTGCACCTTCGACAAGGCGACAGCGGCAATCCAGGAGGCCCTGGAGAAGATCGTAGCCTGATCCGCGTGGCCCAAGAGCCCGTCACTTTCCGAAAGGTCAACCATCGTTGGGAAGGTCGGGGAAGGGAGGGGTCGAATCTGACCGTCAGGGGTACAGTGGAGACACTGGATGCCGGTCAGCTCGGGCCCTCCCCCCACTTTTGACACGGACGGAGCCTTCCATGGACACTGAGCAGAGCAGGAGTCGCATCGTCTTCACCAACAAGGCGCGCTGCCGCGACTGCTACCGGTGCGTGCGGGTGTGCCCGGTGAAGGCCATTCGAATGGAGGACGGCCAGGCCCACGTGGAAGAGGACCGCTGCATCGCCTGCGGGACGTGCATCCGTGAGTGCCCGCAAGGCGCCAAGACCTTCCGCGATGACACCTCCCGGGCCAAGGAGATCATGGCAGGCGGAGGGCCCATCGCCGCCAGCGTTGCCCCTTCCTTCGCCGCCGTGTTCACCGAGTGGGAGCGCAAGCGTCTGCCCTCAGCCCTGCGCAAACTCGGCTTCTCCTACGTCGCCGAGACCGCGATCGGTGCGTACCACGTGGCCCACAAGACGGCCGAGCTAGTGGCCGCCGACCCCACGCATTCCCACGTCTGCACCGCCTGTCCTGCCGCCGTCACCTACATCGAGCGCTACCAGCCCGACCTTGTCGGCTACCTCACACCCGTGTGTTCCCCGATGGTCGCTCACGCCCGGCACATCAAGGCCAACCTCGGACCGGATACCCACGTTATCTTCATCGGTCCCTGCGTTGCCAAGAAGGCCGAAGCTGAGCGACCCGAGAACGAGGGTGCCGTGGACTGTGTCCTCACCTTCCGCGAGCTGGTGCAGTGGCTCGACCAGGAGAGCATTCTGCTAGCCGAGTGCGAGGAGAGCGGCTTCGATGAGCAGCCCGAGGGCGATGCCCGCTTCTTCCCCCTCGAAGGTGGAAGCCTGCGCACCGCCTGCCTCGACGCCAACCTGCTCGCCACCGACAACGTATCGGTCAGCGGCGCCGAAGCCGTCCATGAGGCGCTGGAGAGCCTGCGCAACGACCCCGCACCGGTTGTCATCGAGCCACTGTTCTGTCCGCACGGCTGTGTGGGTGGCCCCGCGATTCCGCGCGAAGCAAACCTCTACGACCGCCGTCGTGAGGTGCTCGGCTACGCGACACGGAATCCAGGTACCGAGCCCGGAGAGCCTGAGCCTGAGGAGGCCCTCAAGGCCGAGTTCACCGACAAGCCCCTGGTCGAGGAAGTCGAGATCACCGAAGAGAAGATCCGCGAGGTCCTGGCGCGCACCGGAAAGGTCACGCCCGAGGATGAGCTCAACTGCACCGCCTGCGGCTATCCGACTTGCCGCGACAAGGCGATCGCCGTCCTACGTGGCCTCGCCGAGCCCGAGATGTGCATCCCGCACATGCGACGACTCGCGGAGCAGCGCACCGATCGCATCATCGAGACCAGCCCCAACGGCATCGTGATCGTCGACGAGCACATGGACATCCTCAGCATGAGCCCGGCTTTCCGCCGCATGTTCATGTGCACCGAGGCCGTCCTGGGCAAGCGCATCTCCTACCTCATGGACCCCGACCCCTTCGAGCGTCTGGCCTCGACGGGTGAAGACCTCCTCGAGATGACCGTGACCCATGAGCGCTACGGGATTGTCTGCCACCAGATCCTCTACCCGCTGCGTGAGGAGCACCAGTACGTGGGCATCTTCGTCAACGTCACCCGAGGGGTCGCAGACCGACAGAAGCTTGACCAGCTCCGCGCTCAGACCGTGAATCAGGCCCAGCAACTGCTGCAGCACCAAATCACGATGGCCCAGCAGATCGGCAAGTTCCTTGGCGAGAGTGCGGCGCAGGGCGAGAAGCTCGTGCAGAATCTTATGCAGATGGCGGGCGAAGAGCACGAGCCAACCGGGAAGGAGGGAGACGACTGGCTGGCCGATACCTACACGTCGAAGTCCTAGCAGCTCAGCAGTCGAAGAAGCCCGGTGACCCCTGCGGAGACGTGTACGCCTTCGAGCGGACGGCCACTGCGACGACGCTGGTGTGCGCCGACGGGATCGGCTCGGGCATCAAGGCCAACGTGGCCGCCAACATGGCCGCCTCCCGTCTGCTGGAGCTGCTACGTCAGGGCTTCTCTCAGCGCGAGGCCTTCTCGCATGTCGTCCAGACCATGGAGGACGCCAAGCACGCGGACCTGCCCTACGTGGCCTTCAGCCTCGCACGGATCCTCAACGGCGGCGAGACGACGGTCCTGTCCTACGAGGCGCCGGGACCGCTTCTGGTCGGACGACGCCACACGGCGATCCTGCCTCAGCACAACGTGATGCTGGGCGCTGCTCTGACCCTGGAGTCCAACTGCCACCTGGAGCCGGGCGAGGGCATCCTGCTCATGACTGACGGCATCACGCAGGCCGGTCTCGGAGGCAGTACACGAGGCGGTTGGAAACTGGAGGGCGCCACCAGACACGCCACGGACCTGCTTGCCAATGGTGTGCCGCCGGATAGCCTGCCCGCACGCATGAACCAGCGGGCCGTTCAGCTAAGCGCTGGCACAGCCGGCGACGACTGCACAACCGTCCTGGCCCTCTGTCGGCTGGGGAAGGTCGTGACCGTCTTCACCGGGCCGCCGGTGGACGCGAAGAAGGACCGCGAGGTGGCTCGCAACTTCCTCGCCGCCGAGGGGACCAAGGTCATCTGCGGGGCCACCACGGCCGACATCATCGCCAGGTACCTCGGAACCAAGGTCACCATCGACCGAAGCAGCCAGAGCATGCTGGCGCCTCCCGGCTACCTACTCGACGGCATCGATCTGGTCACCGAGGGGTCCGTCACCCTCAACCAAGTCTACAACGTTCTGGATGTAGACCCCTCGCAGTTCGACGAAGACAGCGGCGTCACCAGCCTCTACGAACACTTGGTCCATGCGGACCGCGTGAACTTCATCCTGGGCACCGCGCAGAACCCCGCAAACTGGCACATCAGCTTCCAGCAGCGGGGCCTGCTGCCTCGCACCAAGATCGTGGAGCTCCTGGCCGAGAAGCTCCGCGAGGCAGGCAAGCTCGTCGTCATCCAGCGGGTCTAGGCCCCTGCACGAAGTCCCATGTGTGGCGCCGGTCCGCCTCAGCGCGCCACAAAGCTGAAGACCCGGAACTCCTCAGCGCCCCAGGTACTCTCAGGGCAGAACCGCAGCCCCTCCAGGACCTGGCTCAGCTTCACCTTGACCAGCCGCTGGTGGTTGTCGGCCTCCCGGTACAGCTCCTGCCACTGCCCCTTCACACAGCCCTCCACACGGAACCCGCGAACTAGCGTGCGAGGCATCACCAGAGCCGGTGCTCCAGTGTGCGTGCAGGTGATGCGGATGTTGGTGTTGAGGTCACTATCGAGGACCAGGAACACCTCCTCTATCCGTCGCGCCTCGGCGAAGGTGTACTCAACGGCCTCGCCGACATGGCCCACCCACGCATGGGACTCGTCGCCCACGGGCCTGCTGAACCCATCGCGAAGCGCCTCGGGGTTGCCCGGCCCGGACAGCTTGGCCGAGCCTATCGGCTCTGGAATCTGCATCGGCGTCCAGGGCAGGTAGCAGTCATCCCACAGGAGCCGCTGTTGCAGTTCCCCCATGTGTGCGTTGATATCCCGCGGCAGGACACCGCGGGCAATCGCCATGGCCGCCGCTGTACCGACCGCTTCACCCATGATCGCGCAGGTGGCCATCACCCGCGTCGAGCTCATCGCCGAATGGGTGGCGCTGATGTTGCGGCCTGCGAACACCAGGTTCGCGATGTTGCGCGAGTACAGGCAGCGATAGGGGATCCCATAGGGCGCCGGAGCCGGGTGGAAGATACTAGGGGGCTCGCCCAGTTTGACCGCCCTGAAGCCTGCCGGATGGTGGTCGTCCATGGACCACCCGCCGTAGGCGACGATGTCCTCGAACTTACCCTCTGCCTGCACGTCGTTCTGCGTGAGGATGTGATCCCCCACGTAGCGGCGGCTTTCCCGCTTGCCGGGGAGGAATTGGAGCCAGTCAAGGGCCCAGTTCGCTGCCCCGCAGTCCGCACGGTTCCTGATGTAGTCCCACACGCCCAGGGTGATCCGCAGGAGCTCGTGGCGCAGGACCTCTGTGTCACGGATGCTGTCTTGCTCGCCGCCCAGCTCCACCCACCAGTAGCCGCCGGTGACGGGTGTCGGCAACCCCGAGAAGCGGAAGCGCCCGCCATAGGGGAGCTCGTCGCCCGTCTCGAAGTGCTGCACCCAGTCGGGCGCAGTGTAAGGCTGCACAGTGTCATACTCTCGGGCGACGAACATGCAGGTCATGCCCATCGTCTTGCGGTCGGCTTGCTCGGGAGCGACGGACTCGCCGAACTCGCTCCGCGCTTCTCTGCCCACTCGGAACTGGGCCCCGGTCAGCGGCGCCAGCACCGAATCACCGGAGGCGTCAACGAACAGGTGAGCCTTGACCTTCTGGTAGGTCTGCGTGGTCGTCTGCCAGCCGGTGACACTGGCAATCCGGTCGCCCTCCATGGCCGCATCGAGGCACGAGCAGTTGAGGATCGTGGTCAGCCCCGGCTGGAGCATTGCCTTCTCGTATAGCACCAGGTCCCAGACCGAGTAGTTGTGATCCGGATTGCGGAAGAGGTTCTCCATCTGGATCTCCTCCAGGATCCCCGTCTCCCGCATGTCCTTGTTCGCCGCTCCACGATCGGCGCCGCAGATGTGCATCCGGCACTCGCTCGAAGCGTTGCCTCCGAGCACCGGCCGATCGTGCATAAGGGCAACCGTGGCGCCATGGCGAGCGGCGGCCAGGGCGGCCACCAGCCCCGACATTCCGCCTCCGACCACGCAGACATCGACCTCGTGCTCAACCGTCTCAAAGGGTCGGTTCGCGTCCTTCATCTCTATCAGACTCCCCTTGGTTCAGTGCGCAAACTCTTGCAGTCCAAGGCGTAGAAGCTGCTCCGGCGGCGCTGCGAGGTCTTGCAGCTTCGCCGCTAGGGCCGCCTGCATCTCATGCAGCTTCTCGGGCCGACTCCCCACCAGGTTCTCCAACTCACAGGGGTCGCTCTTCTTGTTGCTAAGCCAGGTCGGTTGCTCGAACCGGCAGTCCGTCACCTTTCGACGCCCGTTCTCGTAGGGCCCAAGGTTGTAGTGTAGGAACTTCGCGAGGCAGTGCCCATACCAGTTCAGCGGCTGGTTTCCCGCCACCGGCGATTGGTGCAGAATCCACTCCCCGTCTGTGAAGGTGACGCTCTGGCCGAACATCCCTGTCACCGCAGACTCTCGCGTCCTTGCCGCCGGGTCTGCCATCACGGGCAGCAGGTCAACACCATCGAGGTCCGGCGGACAGGGCCTCCCGAGCGCACTCAGCACGGTCGGGTACACGTCCACCAACTGCACAAGCTGCTCTCGCCGCTCGCCATGGCCGAGGGTCGGGTGGCAGACGATGAAGGGTGTGTGGCTGATCGGCTCGTGCATGTGGGTCTGCATCTTGCCGATGCGTCCGTAATCGCCGTTGAAGGTGCCGTGGTCGGTCGTCAGAATCAGCAGCGTGTTGCTCCACAGGTCCAGCTCATCCATCGCACCCAGCAGCGGCCCAAGCCAGCGATCTACCAGCACCACGTTCGCCGCATAGCGCGCTTGGATGTTGCGCAACTGCCGCTCTGTGTAGTGATTGCGCCACTTGTCATAGCGCACCGCGCCGGTCCATCCCTCAAGGTACCCCTCGGGGTCGAAGAGCTTGATCAGCTCCTCCGGCGGATCCCAGGGCTCATGAGGAGGGAAGCAATCCAGATGCAGGTAGAAGCTGTCGTGGGTGTGGTTGCGCCGTAGCCAATCGGCTGCATGGGTCATCAGACGGGCTACCGTGTAGTCCTCTTCGGAGTGCCGCGTCAGGAACATGTTCCGGTAGTGCCGCTCGTTCTTCGAGAGCAACTCGGCCGTCGGACACGGGAACTGCACCGGATCGGTCTTCCAGGCATCAGCCTCCAGGCCCCGGATGAACTCAAACCCCGAATAGCCATGATGGTAGTTGCCCGCCCCCTGCTCCCACAGGTGGAAGTGGTCGGTCGCAAGGTAGCTGATCGGCCTGCCTTCCTGTCGCTGCTTGGTCAGAGACTGGTTCGGCGGTCCGGACACCTGTCTTGGGAGGTCGAGGTCGTCCTCTTCCAGCGGACCCCAGCCACGCCGCAGGAACTCATACCGGCCCGTGTAGATGTCCCGCCGGGCAGGCATGCACGGATAACTCCCGCTGTAGCAGTTGTCGAACACGGTGCCCCGTGCGGCCAGCCGGTCCAGATTCGGTGTCGGCACCACCCAGTCCGGTTGCTCTGCACTCCAGCGCTGGTTCAGCGGCAGCCCACCATGGTAGGGACCACAGTGGTCACGTCGGAGCGTATCACACAGGACGAAAATGACATTCATGGCCCTATCCCCAGGGCGTTGCAGCTCCTCTGCGCCGTAGCACCGAAAACTACACCGCAACACCACCGCGCAAGGTTCTCCAAGTGAGCCCGGCTATCCTGCCTTCTGGCGCAACGGGATTGCTGCACGGCCACGAGGGGGAAGGGACCGGGAAGGAGGGGATCGGCCACTGCAAGGCGAAGAAAGCGTTCTCACGCTCTCTGGGGGCCTGTCCCAGGTCGGGACAAGCTACATACACGCGGGAGGCCGGCTGTGCTGTTCGCTGCCTGTACGGACACAGGATTGGTGCGCACGCTGAATCAGGACGGGTTCATCGTCCTTGACCTGCGGACAGGCGCCCGCTTCGCGGGGGAGCAAGTCGTGGGGTGCACCTCTGGGTTCACGGTGTGGGCCGTGGCAGACGGCATGGGCGGCGCGGCTGCAGGCGATCTGGCGAGCAGAATCTGCCTTGATACCTTCGCCGACGAACTAGGCGGGGCTCTGGCCACCGGAGCGCCGGAGTCCGACCAGATCTCCGACCTCCTTCTCGACGCCCTGGAGGCCGCCAACACCGCCGTCTACCGTGCCGCTTCCGAGGACCTTGCGCGGTACGGGATGGGAACCACCTTCACCGCTGGTCTTCTGCACGCAGGCACCGTGTACGTCGTCCACGTCGGAGACTCCAGGCTCTACCGTCTCCGCGGCGATAGCCTGGATTGTCTCACCACTGACCACTCCGTGGTGAACCGTCTCGTCGAGCTCGGCGAGATCACCCGTGACGAGGCACGCACGCATCCCCTGAAGCATCAGATCACCCGTGCCGTCGGGCCTCACCTCTCAGTCCCCATCGACCTTGAGGCGCATCCCGCCCAGCCGGGCGACCTCTATCTCTGCTGCTCTGACGGACTGTGGGAGATGGTTGCGGAGGAGGTCCTGATGCAAACCCTCCTCACCTCCCGGGATCTCCTGACACGCGGCCCGGAGGTGGTGCTGCAGGATGCCTGTCGCCAGTTGTTGCTGCTTGCTTGTGAAGCGGGCGGCCTCGACAACGTGACGGTGCTGCTCACCCTCCTCGGCGAGTCCGAAGCGCCCTCAGGCCCTTCACCTGACACCGCGAACTGACGGCCGCTCGCTGATTCCTGGGCGACCCGATCACATCGGAGCCGGGCCACAGGATCGACCCGCCATACACGAGACGGGCACGGTCCGCGGTTCCAGTGCCTCCTCTGGAGCCTCGATCTTCGCCAGGATCATCCCCGCCGCCTCCTCCCCCAACTGAGCCCAGGGAAGCATCATTGTCGTGACGGGCAAGCCGGCGGCAGTACAGAACTCGTGACCGATCGTCACGAGCGACAGGTCTTCCGGGACCCGTAGACCAAGCTGCCCGGCCGCCAGAAGTAGCGGGATAACGTGGTCCTCCCCGTTGGCAATCACGGCGGTCGGCCTGTCCGGCAGAGACAGGTACTCACGGGCGAGCCCGAGACGTTCCCCTCGATGGACCTGCCGTTCGCATAGACGAACATCCAGCTCCAGGCCCTCCTTCTCCAGCGCCTGACGGCAGCCGGCCCGCCGATCACTGAAACTGTAGTGCCTCGGACCACTCCACCAGAGGGGCTTGAAGGCAGCAAAGGCAATCCGCCGGTGGCCGAGCGCGATCAGGCTCTCCGCTGCTTCGCGTCCGCAGCCCAGATCATCGGGATGGATGCAGTCGGCCTCCTGCTTCACATTCATCCACACCGCGGGCACGTGGTACTTGTCTACCAGTTGCTGCATGACCTCGGGCACCTGGCTGTGGTAGTTGACCAGCAGGCCATCCACCATGGACTCTCGCAGGAAGTTGAGGACCACGCGGCGTTCCGTGAGCCGCTCATCGGGCTCCTGGTTGATCACCAGCCGCATCCTGTGGCCTGCCAGTGCTCTCTGGATGCCCGGGATTAGGCTCGGGAACAGCGGGCTGCGCCAGGCCTGGTCGCTGAGTACGAGCCCAACGCTGTTGAAGCGCCCAGTGCGGATCGCCTGCGCGGAGGGGTTCGGACGGTAGCCAAGCTCTTCAGCGATCTCCCACACCCGTTTGGCGGTCTCGGGGCTGATGGCCACCGGGCTCGCAGACCCATTGAGGACTCGCGAGACCGTCATGGCGGATACGCCGGCCCTCTGGGCGATGTCGCGCAGCGTGACCCGTCCATTGTGGGACATCGATGACCATGCCTTCCTGTTACCGCAGGACTGAGATAACGGTTTATGGTTAAACAACCACATGAGCTCCTGTTTGTCAACCCATACCCTCCACCGGGCACGAAGGACGGCACCTCGTCCCTGTCGAACTAAGCGCCTCGGTAGCGCCCCAACACAGCAGCCGCAAAGGACGCCTGAAGGAGTCCTCAGGATGCCCGTCGTGTCCCTCCCTGAGATCGTGGCCATACCTGGTCTGCCCGAGCCTTTCTCCCTCGACTTGCCGCCGAGCCTGGTAGCTCTTCGTGAGGAGGCCCTTCAGGTTCAGCAAGCACCTTGCCCGGGGCAGCCCGAACTGCGCCTCTCCGACGCTGTCGAGTGGGCCGCGCACACCCCGGAGGAGGACTGGCTCCTATGGCGCGCCCGGCGGTGTGCGGGGCGACTGCGGTGCATGCGCTTGAAGGTCGAGCCCGGCGAGTTGATCGTCGGCAAGCCTGACTTTCGCCCTCCCACGCCTGAGGAACTCGAGCCGCTTCGGGCTGCCGATGAGGTACTCAAGGACGTGCCGCCCTTCCCTGGTGGCGACCCCGGGCATTTCCACCCGAACTTCGAGAAGCTCTTCCGCGTCGGAATTGGTGGTCTGCTCGCGGAAATCGACCAGCTTCGGGCCGCGCTGCCGTCCCACGATGAGCGCCAGACGTTCTACGCGGCCTGCCAGGTCGTGACCGAGGCTCTCTCCGACTTCGTGCTCCGAGCCGCCGAGGCCTGTGCGCAACTGGCGCAGGAGGACCCCTCGGACGCCAGCCGCTGGCACGAACTCGAGTCGATCTGCCACCACATCGCCACCGAACCACCCGCAACCTTCCACGAGGCGATCCAGCTCATGTTCCTGACGCAGATCGCCCTGTGGTTCGCCGAGGACCATCACCTCACCACACCGGGGCGAATGGACCAGACGCTGCGCCGGTTCTACGAGGCCGATGTCGCGGCCGGACGCCTCCATGCTCGCCGGGCCTTCGAGCTCATCAGTTGCCTCTACATCCACATGAACCGCATTCTGTGGCCCGGGTCAGCGGTCTCCGTCCTGGTTGGCGGTCTCGACACCGAGGGCAGGGACGTCACCAACACACTGACTTACCTGTGTCTGGCCGCCCGGCAGGCGACCCATCTCGTCTACCCGACCGTGGGCCTGGTGTGGCATCCCGGGAGTCCGGACGAGTTGCTGGACTATGCCGTGAGGATGATCGCCACCGGTGTCGGCGACCCGGCGATCTTCAACGACGAGGTCATCTCCGCCGGACTGAGAGACCACGGCGTTGCACCCGAGGACTGCCGCAACTATATGAACTCGACCTGCGTCGAGATCAAGGTCTGCGGAGCCTCGAACATGTGGGTCACGCAGCCCTACTTCAACTGCGCACAGGCGCTGCTTGAGGTGATGCAGGAGGCCTCGCTGGGCGTCACGCCGCAGCCGGAGTCCTTCGAGGCACTGTGCAAATTGGTGAGGACACGCCTGGCCCAGCGTATCAAGGATGCGGGCGACCATCTCGACCGCGTCTGGCACGAACGTGAGACCAAGGGCTGCTTCCCACTCGCAAGCTGCCTCGTCGACGACTGCCTGGCGCGAGGTATGGACTTCGACCGCGGAGGCGCCCGCTACAACTGGGTGGAGAACTCCTTCGTGGGGTTAGCGAACCTGGTGGACGGTCTCGGGGCGATCCGCGAACTGGTCTACAACACCGGAGAGCTCACGATAGCCGACCTCACCCGGATTCTGGAGGCCGACTGGGAGGGGCACGAGGTCCTGCGCCAGCGCATCCTCAACACGTTGCCCAAGTATGGCAACGACGATTCCCAGGCCGACGAGTTGGCTGCGGAATGGACCCAGTTCCTGGTGCAGGCCACTGAGGCATGCCACGTAGGTCTGCACCGATACGTTCCTGGCTTTTTCTGCTGGATCCAGCACGAACGGATGGGCTCGCAGACCAAAGCGACGCCGGATGGTCGCCATGCCGGGTTCCCGCTCGCCGATGGTGCCGGAGCCGCCCAGGGACGCGAGAAGGCCGGCCCGACGGCCTCCGCTCTTTCGACGACCTGCTGGTCGCATCGGCCCATTCTCGGCGGACTGGTTCACAATGCCAAGTTCTCTCGCAGCCTGCTGCGGTCAGCCGAGGCGCAGAAGGCCCTCCGTGGTGTGATCGAAACCTACATGCAACGCGGCGGCTTTGAGATCCAGGTCAACGTGGTCGGCCGCGAGACCTTGCTGGAGGCCCAGGAGCATCCTGAACTCCATCCTGACCTGCTGGTGCGCGTCGCCGGGTACTCAGACTACTTCGTACACCTCAATCGCAGCATGCAAGACGAAGTCATCGCGCGGACGGAACACGAGCTGGCCTAGCCGGCGTTGACGATCTGAGGGTTCCCATCCCTGTGGAGGCAAGCCGTTGCACGCTCTGTCACTGGCACAGACTGAACCCGACGAAGCACCCAGGGCACCCTCGCCCACGTACCAGGAGGCGGAGCGTTGGCGGCTGCGGCGTGCCTCGTGGATGCTGGCCCTGATACTGGTCTTCGCGACCTGCTACCAGTTCCATGTCGGCGGCGGGTGGAACGTGATGACCCGCATCGCGTTGATCCGCGCCATCTTCCACGACCACACACTTTCCATCAACCGCAGCCAGGAGCGCACGGGCGACAAAGCCGAGTACCCACCCGGCAGTGGCATCTACTACTGCGACAAACCCGTGGGCGCTCAGATCCTCGGTTTCATCGGCTATGTGATCGGCCATGACGCGGCGTGGTGGACCCTCAACAGCCACTACTTCGCCCTTCTCAGCGGCGCGGTCGTCGCCACCTTCTTCGCCTCGGCACTGCCGGCAGTCGTCCTCGGTCTGCTCATGTTGCGACTCCTGGTGGCGATGGGACAGCCGGTGCGCCGGAGCGCCTTCGCCGTTCTCCTGGGCATTCTGGGCACGCTGCTGTGGACCTACGCCACGGTATTCTACGGTCACGAGGCAGCAGCAAGCCTCGGTATGATCTCCTTCCTCTGCGCCTTCTTCGTGCTGCACGGCGGTCGTCGTCCCTGGCTGCTGGCGTTCCTCGCGGGGATGTGCGGGGCCTGGGCGACGATATCGGAGTTCCCTGCGGCCTTCACCTGCGCCGTCGTCCTGATCTACCTGCTCCGCGCCGGTCTGCGCTATCTGGTGCCCTTCGTTCTGGGAACAGTCTGGCCGGTGGCGGTCCAGCTCCTGTATAACCAGGCCTGTTTCGGCAGCCCCTTCCGCTTCGGCTACATGTACGAGGCCAACAAGGACTTCGCGAACCCGTCTGGATGGGTCTCCTATCCTCGTCTGAAGCCGCTGCTGGCCGTCTGCTTCTCCACCGACAAGGGCATCTTCTTCCTCTCACCGGTCCTGATCTTCGCCTGCTGGGGCCTGTACCTCCTGGTACGCAACCCCCGCTGGCGCCGGGAAGGAATCGTCGCTGCCACGATGGTTGTCGGCTTCCTGCTGTACAACGCCGGTCACTACATGTGGCAGGGCGGCGTGTGCTTCGGACCCCGACACCTCGTGAGCATGCTTCCCTTCCTGATGCTGGGGCTGCCCTTCGCGTGGGAGGGGCTCAGTTCGCTAGGGCGAGCCGTCTATGTCGCCTTCGCAGCCTGGTCGCTGCTGGTGTCCTTCGCCGCAGTGACGACCATCGCTGAGCCCGCCATGCGGCTGCTCACTGGTGAACCGGGAGCCGTCGAGGCCCTGGTGCGCCTGAGTGTGGGCATGCTGGACTGGCCGAACCTGGGGATGTGCCTGGGCCTGCCGGGATGGGCCTCGATTCTGGCCCATGCGCTCCTGCTGAGTCTCCTGACCTGGTGGATGGCCTACACGCTGAGGCCCCGGCCGGACGAACCGACCGGGGCCCCTGAGGCTCTGCAGAAGGTTGTCTAGACCAGTCCGGCCTTACTAAGCCACGCCCGGTACTGCTCAAGCTCGAAGGGTGGATTCCCGGCAAGGTAGTGGCTGAGGCTCTTGCCGCTCTCCGTCTCCCACTCAATCACGTACATCCTCTTCCACGAGGCCGAGAAGGGCACGCGACCCAGATTAGTGGTAGCATCCGCCGGGGCCACTCCCTCGCCCTGGGCCATTACCTCGTCAGTATCCACATCGCGCACTCGCCACTTCAGCCGCAGGTCTTCCCGGCCGTCATTGCAGGCGACGACGTCCTGTCCCCAGTTGCCAGGTTCCCGCAGGGCCACCAACAGCGGCTCCTGTGCCCGCTTGATGAACCCGTAGGCGAGCTTCTTCACGAAGTAGTAGTCGACGATGGCATCGGAGAACTGCGGCCACCCGTCGATCAGGTTCCACCACAAGATGCCCGTGCGGCGCCACTTGGCACAGCGGAACATCTCGATGAAGAACTTCTTCGCCTCAGCTTGCGAGGCCTGACTGGCGAAGGCGAAGTCGTCGAGGTTGTCCGGCACCGTCCCGAACAGCTCGCGAATCTGCTTGGCCATGAGCTCGATCCGGTATTCGTACTGGTTGACGCCAGGGACTGGGTTGCTGGCGTGCAGCAGCCATTCCTCGTTGTTCTGATAGGGCCACACCTTCTCCGGCGAGATGAAGCGGCGAAGGGACTCCGGCGCGGGGCAGCCGTGATAGCCCATCTCGCTGGCGAAGTGACACAGCGACCGCGTGTAGAAGTTGCTCTTGTAGTAGTCCCGGGGCCCCCAGAGATGGTTCTCGGACAGGTACTCGGAGGGCTGCTTGACGGCCTCCTCGTCGATGTAGGGCGAGCTCCCCAGATAGGGCCGCGTTCCATCCTCCTCAGCCACCACCTGGGGCAGCACCTTCCGCGTGAGGACGTTCGTGTTCGGGTCAATCCCCAGGCCCTTGTAGAAGGCGTCGCACTCGTTATCGCCCGACCACAGCGCAATGCAGGGGTGCTGGCGCAGCCGCTGCACGACCTTCCGGGCCTCCTGCTCCAGTCGCTTCTGAAACTCGGCGTCCTGCGGGTACAGAGTGCAGGCAAGGGCGAAGTCCTGCCAGATCAGAATCCCCTTGCGATCGCAGATCTCGTAGAACAGGTCATCCTCATACACGTTGCCACCCCAGCAACGGATCATGTTGCAGCGCAGGTCCTCGGCCATCTCCAGCATCTGCGGGATACGCTGCGCATCGCGGGAGTGGTAGGCATCCGCAGGCACCCAGTTGCTGCCTTTGGCGAAGAGCTTCTCACCGTTCACGCGGAAGCAGAACTCACCGCGCCCGAGTTCATCCGTGGTGCTGGTGCGATCCAGCGCCACCTTCCGTAGCCCGTGCTCGAACTGCATCTGGTCGATCTGCACACCGTTCTTGTACATCGTCGCGGTAACGGTATACAGGTTCGCCTCTCCCCGACCGGCGGGCCACCACAGCTTCGCCTTGCTGACATGGGCATGCATCCGGCCGGCCTGGAACAGCATTCGCGACCGCGCCTGGAACTCCGAATCCCCACAAACGCCCTGGAGGGCGATCTCGTACACGTCCTCCGGCTTCCCGATGGTCTTCGCGTCATAGCACAGCAGCAGGTCGGCACTGCTGTGGGCCGTCGATACGGACTGCGTCTGGAGGTACACGCGCTCTAGCCTCTCAACCGGACGCAACTGCAGCCGCACCGGACGCCACAGCCCCGCTGAGATCGCCCGGGGCATGATGTCCCAACCATACATATGCGGGGCCTTGCGCACATACAGCGAGTCGTAGTTGCTGCCCAGAGCGCGCAGATGCGGAGGATAGTCGTACTTGCGTGCCTCCTCGAGGGCCGGACGCAGATGCACGAAGACCTCGTTGTCCTCCTTGAGCTTGCCGCCAACCGGGAACACATGCTCAACCAGCATGTTGTCGCACTCGCCGATCAGCTCGCCATTGAGGTAGATCTCGGCGAAGCAGTCGACGCCCTCGAAGACCAGTTCGGCGTCCATACCCTCCACCTCGGACGCCTTGAAGCGACGCCAGTACCACACGTGAGCCGTCTCATAGCGAAACAGCTTCGCCATGTTCATCCCATAGAAGGGTTCTTCGATGATGCCGTTGGCCTGTAGGTCCAGCTCGAAGTTGCCGGGCACCTGAGCGCGAAGCTCCTGGAGACCGGCGGCCTGCAGCTCCTCCTGGCATCGATACTGGCCCTGGGGTTCTCCTTCGACGTAGGCAAAGGACCACTCACCGCACAAGTCCACCTCGGGTTGCTCTCTGCGGAAACGCATACTGATGACTCCTTCGCTGTACCGGGCTGCTCCACGCAGCTTTGCCTGTGCCGCGTGTCCGGGCTGTGCATCCTCACATGCCCGCGCCACTTCCCGTCTCAAGGTCAACAGACCTTCGCTAGTTGCGCTCGCTGCGAGGTACAAGCCCTTTGGAAGGCGAACCGGTCCCGAGTGAGCGGCAGACATCGACGGAAGGTCTGCAGGCCCACGCAGGAGGTCACCATATGCCAACACAGCGCTTCGACAGTTTCCGACCCGGAGCAATCTGGCCCGATACCGACGGCGCTCACATCAATGCCCACGGCGGCGGACTGCTCTGGGATCAGGGCACCTACTACTGGTTCGGCGAGCACAAGATCGCGGGCCCGGAGGGCAACCGGGCCATGGTCGGCGTGTCCTGCTACTCCTCGCAGGACCTGTACAACTGGGACAACCGTGGGATCGTCCTGCCGGTGGTCGAGGACGATGAGGATCATGACCTCGTGCGAGGCTGCGTGATTGAGCGGCCCAAGGTCGTCCACAATGCGCGCACGGGCAAGTACGTTCTCTGGTTTCACCTTGAGCTGCGAGGACAGGGCTACAGCGCAGCTCGCACCGGTGTGGCGGTCGCCGATAGCCCTCTGGGACCCTACGAATACCAGGGGAGCTTCCGGCCCGATGACCACATGTCCCGCGACATGACCCTCTTCGTCGATGACGACCAGACCGCCTATCTGCTCTGCGCCTCCGAGGACAACCAGACCCTCCATATCTCGCAGCTTACCGACGACTACCAGCGTCCTGCCGGGCACTTCGAGCGCGTCTTCGTCGGTCGGTACATGGAGGCCCCGGCGATCTGTAAGTGTGAGGGGCGCTACTGGTTCATCGGCTCGGGCTGCACGGGCTGGAAGCCAAACACGGCTCGCTCGGCAGTCGCGTCCTCAATCTGGGGGCCCTGGGAAGAGCAGGGCAACCCTTGCGTAGGTCCTGACGCCGACCTGACCTTCCTGGCGCAGAGCACCTACCTGCTGCCCGTGCATGACCGCCCAGGCTGCTTCCTGTTCCTGGCCGATCAGTGGCATCCTGAGAACCCCATCGACGGCCGCTACGTCTGGCTGCCGCTGGAGTTCATCGACGGCCGCCTGGTCGTGCGCTGGCGCGACCAATGGGACCTGAGCTTCTTCGATCAGCAGTAGCGTCTCGATACAGAACGACCTCCGCTCTCACAAGGGAGCGGAGGTCGTAGGGTCTCCTCCGTATTGCCAGTCGCCTCGATCCCCGCCTAGTCGCCAGGCTCCAGACCAAGACGTTCGTACTGTTCCGCCGGTGCATCGTTCTCGCGCATCAGCCGCGCCATGTGCTCACACATCCTCGCTTCCACCTCGGGGTCGTCGATCGGCGTCTCCTGCAACGGGTCCTTCTCCAGGTCGAACAGCATCGTGCCGAACTGGTGCGAGTTGAGCCAGGACCGCGCTTTGATCTTCATCGTGCGGCAGCCCTTCGTGAACTCGAAGGGCTCCTGAAGCCCGATGTCCTGCAACTCGTCCACGCCGAAGCAGGTACGCATGTGCGTCGGCATCAGCGTGTACTCGTACAGGGGCTGGTTCCCCGGATCGGCCGCAGCCCGCATGTACACGTACCGGCCGTCGGTGCAGTTCACATGCCCACCGAAGAGGCCATATAGCCCGGCTTCGCGGACGGGGGTATCCCTGGCAACGGTATCCGCAAGGCACTTGCCCTGCATGTCCGCCGGAATCTCCTGCCCGAGGAACTCCAGCACTGTCGGAGCCAGGTCAATGGTCTGCACGAGGCTCTGTCGACGCTCGTCCTTCACCCGGCAACGTGGATCCCAGATGAACAGCGGCGTATGGGCCACCTCATTGTAGAAGGGCTGCGAGCACTTCGCCCACCAGTCGTGCTCGCCCAGCAGGAACCCGTGGTCGGTGTTTACGATCAGCAGCGTGTCGTCCCACAGGTTCATCTCGTCCATCATGTCCAGAACGCGTCCCAGGTAGTAGTCACACATGCTGTGCAGCGCGGCGCTCTGATAGCGCATGTGCTGGACTGCCTCGGGGCTCTGGTTGACACGCTGGTAGGGCGGCCAGTCCCAATGCGGGCCCTTGTAGTCGTGCGGGTAGAGGTCCTTGAACCGCTGCGGGCTGAAGTAAGGCTCGTGGGGATCGAAGGTCTCCAGGTGCAGGAACCAGTTGTCCTCCCCGTGGTTTGTCCGCAGGAACTCCTCTCCCATGCGGAAGGTCGTCGGCTGCGGCTGGTTCTCCTCCTGCTCCATATAGGACCGGTTCACCCAGTCCTGACGCATCCACGGGCCCTTGCGGTGGAGGTTGTTGTCACTCTCCGGAAGCTCCTTGAGCCGCAGGTCGCACTTCCAGGGGTCGCCCTCCTGTCCGCGAGAGTTCTCCCAACTGCTGTACTTGGTGTGGTAGTCGCAGCCGCCCTCCTCGAAGTAGTGGTAGTGGTCGGTGATGAGGTGGCTGCAGACCCCCTTCGCGCGCAGGATCGCGGGCATCGAGTCATCGAAAGGCTCCAGGGGACCCCAACTGCGGTGCAGGAAGTTCAGACGTCCGGTGTGCAGCTCCCTTCGCGCCGGCATGCAGGGCATGCTGCCCACATAGCTGCGGTCAAAGGTGACCGTGTGCTCGGCCAGCCGCTGGAAGTTGGGCGTATGGACCCAGTCGCAACCGTAGGGCGACAACATACGGCGATTGAGCGAATCGAACATCAGCATGATGGCTCGCATTGGGTACCCCCTGAGTTCCTTTTCGGATGGTGCCGTCTGGACACGAGGCCCTTGGGCCTGAACCTCAATCCTTGGCGAAACGCAGCGTCCAGCGCATATCGCCGTCGGCCTGCGGCACGACCTCGACCGTCAGCAGTTCTCCCTGCGTGGCCACCTTCGTGTTCAGGCCGCCAACCTGGGCATCGGCCAGGCGGTACGCCGGTGGCAGGTACACCCGAAGCTGGTACGGATCGCCTTCGACGACCTTCGAGGTCCCACTCAAAGCCTTCGCAGCCGGGTCCCAGCGCAAGTCGAGGATATCGTAGGCCATCTGGCGTAAGTGGCGGCTGGTGGAGACCAGCACCGGGCGGTCCTCCCGCGGTACGATCGAGTACACTTCGCAGTCCGGTGCCTGAAGCGTGCGAGTGAAGCCGCCCTTCACAGTGCCGAGGAAGCGCTGACCCCAGAACTCATAGACGAGGTACTCGCGGTCCGGCTGCAGTCCCAGGTCAGCGAACCTCACTTCCTGCGTCACAGGTGTTCCCGAGTGGTCCATGTCCACGTTGAACAGTCCCACCACGTTCCACGTACCGAAGGGCCGCTCGACTCTCAGGTTCCACAATCGCGCCGGGCAGTGCTCGAAGACATCCACCGCGGTCGCTGTGTCGGCCGTTGTCGGTGAGACCCGTCGGATCATGTCCAGCCGGTCCTGCGGGATCTCCTCGTCGGTGAAGGGCTCGGCCAGGTGCACGAGGTTGCCCGCGATGGAGCAAAAGGACGCATGGACCTTCGCCTGGTTGTAGCTGTACAGGCCGCCCACATACACGTGGTAGGAGTCCGGGCTGTTCCACCACACCCGACCGTTGTAGAAGTACCGGCCGCTGATCTGGCGCGGCAGTCCCTGGATGAAGGTGCAGGAGCCGCCGTAGTACCCCTGATCGCTGTCCGCACCGATATGGATGACGTCGACCCGATCGTAGTTGATCCCGACCACGTTCATCCAGATGAAGGCGTAGCCACCCCCAGGGTGCTTCCGTACCAGGTCTCGCCAGATGCCCGTCCCGGTTCGATAGGTGTCGGCAGAGGTCATGGAGGGGTCATACTGGCCCGGTAGCTTTCGCCACTGGTCGGTGAAGTCCCAACTGTACTGCACGATGCTCTGGGGATCGGCGAAGGCCGGTTCGGCCCGCTGTCGCTCCAGGGCCTGCGTCGCCGGGTTCGAGAAATCCACGCGCCCATCTGCAAAGCACTCAGGATGGTCCTTCGCGATGGCCTGCGCCTCTGGGAAGAAGGCGTCCGGTGCACCATAGCGGCGCACGAGCGGAGTCCGGGCTCCCTTCAGCCGTAGGCCGGCCGGGCGCACATACCCGTACTTGCCAAGCCCCAGCTCCGAAACCTTGCGCTGATTGGCCTGCCGCCACGCCGGGTCCCACAGCGGCAGGTCATACTTGTCGCGGTCGAACTTGTACGGGAACCCCTTCACGACCGAGGAGCCCCAGCTATTCCAGGTGGTGAACAACGACAGATACTCGGGCACGTAAGGATCGATCGGGTGCTGCCTCCGCAGGTCAATGCCGTTGGCGCGGGCGATCAGGTCGCCGAAGCGCTCCAGGCAGTCGGTCCCGCGTCGTCCGAAGGCCAGCAGCGTCCGCTCACCCTCGATGCGGCCCTCGGGCGGCAAGACGATCCCTTCATAGTCGCTGTAGGCCGCCAAACGGATCGAGGCATCGCTCCTCGGGGTGACCAGGAACCTGCCCAGGCCCTTGTTGTTCGTGAGGCTGCCCGCGACGACGGCCCTCCCTGCTTCGGCGCTTCGAGCCGCTGTGTACCACCAGCAGTTGAACTCGCTCAGGTCGGCCCCACTCAGACTCGTATACGGCTGCCCGTTGGATTTCGCATCGCCGATGATGCGCCAATCGGCCACACGCCCCCCGAGCGTGACTGACGGTGACACGAAGGGTGCGATACGATACACCGTCAAGGGCTTGCCGGAGCGGTTCACCAGGTCCACTCGCACCACAACTTCCTCCCGATCACGCCCGAAGAGTAGGGTGTAGTCGAGATCGAGCTCGCCCGCCTTGCGGTACTTCAGGACCACGCCGGTGAAGTCCCCCAGGGCATCCGAGACCTGCTCCCTCACCTCGCACGTCACGGCGTACTGCGACAAGTCGACCGGCAGCCCACCGAGACCAAACACGGGCGACAGGCTCTCTGCCCGGCAGGCGCCATCAGCCGTCTCCACCGTCCAGTGTCCGCTCGCGGGATCCACGCCGGCCTTCAGGGAAGCGGTCTCGACGCGTGTGTGAGCTCCAGTAGACGGGCCTTGTGGCGTCTCGCGCTCAGGGTCACCGAACAGCGCATAGGCGACTTGCGTGTAGGGCGCACGCCGAGCACCCTCGACCTGCATCTTCTGAACGAGGAGGTGTCGCAGTAGGCCCGCCTTCTCATCCACGACGCGGTTCAGGTGCCGCAGACGCAGGCCGAATACTCCCGGACGGACGGGCAGCTCCACGCGGTACTGCGCGAAACCAGAGGAAACGATCGCCACCGTCGCGACCTGCCGCGACTCACCTTCCGGCCCAATCACCTCCACCGCCAACTGCGGCGGGATGTCCAGCAAGGTCTTGCCTTGTGCGGTCAGGACCAGCGTCACCTGCGGCCCGGTCGCAAGGAACCAGTCGCCAAGGACACCTTCGGTCCAGAAGCTGAAGGAACCCGCAGTGGTGATGTTGCCCAGCTCGCGGACGCGAGCTTCCTGTGGGGTCACCGTCACAGTCTCGGCGGCCGGCTCTTGCGCCCATAGGGGGAGACCGAACAGAACCACCAACACGCAGACGAGACAGGGGCAACGGTATCTGAAGGAGCTCATGGGCCTACCTCACGCGTCCCTAGTGTTATGGATAGCACAGGTGTGGGACGATTTCGTCACCCGTCCTCGGCTCTCCTCTGACCGCCGAACCGACCGGCACAACCGCGCCCCGTCAGAACGAACACGGGCAGCCCGTTACTGGGCTGCCCGCGTTACTCACCTGTGCGTTGTCCTGAGACGAGCCTAGCGAGGCAGCGCCAGCCCGCGGTCGATGACCTGGTTCTGCTTCGAGAGCAGAGGTCGGTACTCGACGACGCTCGGGGGCACTGCGCTCAGCTTCGCCGTCATCTGGTTGACCTGAGTGCCGCTGAACTGCTTGCTGGGCGCATCGAAGAGCGGGTCCTGCCCCAGCTTCTGCAGCGCCGAGGCCAGGGCTCCGCGCAGCTTGTCTGCCTGGGCACTGATCGCTGCCATCCGGCCCTCGCCCTGGGCGATGGACTGACGCAGCGCTTGCAGTTCAGAGCGCTGGTCATCATCCAACGACTTCGCACCCAGTGCGGTGCCCCCGATCGTCTTGTCCAGAAAGGTCGTACTGGGCAGCTTGAGGATGCCCGTCGACGTCATCATGTCGGGTCGGAACAGCTTCCCACTGGCGGCTAGCGCAGCAGAGGGAATCGGCCGTGCAATGGGAGCACCGAAAGGCTGGCGCACGGTGGGCCTCGTCATGCCCGTTCCCATCGTCATCCCCATCCCTGTGCCTGTCGTAGGAGGTCCGGCAGCTCCCAGCTTGGCCTCGAGCTCCTGCGACGCCTCAAGTGTCCGCGCCTGCAGCCGCGCGTACTCATCCATCAACTGCGACGACCGCGAGAGCAGCACGGTTGGCGTCTCCTGGCCGGTCAGTTCCGACGTCGAAACCATCGCTGTCTGCGCCGCACCGAGCGCCAGTCGCGGGCTCACCTTGGAAGGACGCGCCACCGCGGAGATTGGCAGCGGCAGGATGTCCTTCAGCAGCACGGCCACGATCGGGATGAAGGTTGCGGTCTGTACGGGCCGGATCTGATACACAACATCCACCGTCGTCCGGCACTCCACAGAGAAGAAGAGCATCCAGGTGCGATGCTCAACGCGAGTCAGCAGGTTCCTCTGGTGCGTCCCAAGGCCGAAGTTGCCGCTGCGCAGGTACCGGTCGGTAACGGTCTGGTTCAGCGATGTCGATCCATCCCGGCCCGTGGTAGTGAAGGACACCTCGACCCAGTCCCGCAGGTTGTTGGTGCTCAGCACCTGCGTGGTCTGGTCGAAGCGTAGCTCACCCTCACCGCCCGGCAGTGCCCAGCCTCCGGCCTGCGGCATGCGGGTCGATGTCTGATTGGTCCCATCGCGTCCGACCACGTTCAGCACCACGTCCTGCAAAGTGCCGAAGCCCAGTGCAAGCGCGCTAGCCAGAGGAGGTACCACCTCGCGTCGGATCGCCACAGACAGCACCTCGGCCACCACACCCGAGACCGATGCACCGGCTGGCGGCTTCAGCGTCCGGGTCACGTAGCTGGTCTGCATGTCGTCATGCACCGCGACGATCACCTGCGGCTGCGGATCGCCCGTGCGCCACACAATCGACTGGTCAACCGTGCGGCTGTTCGTGGCTCCCGACCATCCCGAGGACAGCCACTGGGAGTAGACCTTGCCACCGTTCACAAACAGCTCCAGCCTCACGCGCGTCCGGTCCTCCGAGTCATTCTCCGTGGCGACGACGGGGATGTGGGCCGTTGACCCGGTCCACGTCACCGTTCCCACACTCAGGGTCGGTCGCGACTGCGGCATCTCGGGCACCGTAAAGCCGCGGTTGAACAGGATCGCCTTCAGCTCATGCTTGAGCCCATAGCTACGGTGCTCGAGCCAGTAATGGACGATGTTGTCCGGCGAGCCAAGGTAGGACTCATGGCTGAAAGCGTGAGGGTGGTACTCGGAGAAGATGCTCCAGATCTTGTCCAGGTTGAGGTCGGAGATCCCGTCGTAGAACATCTCATCGCCGGGGAGGGCGCTGACCTGTTCATAGCGTTTCTCCCAGCCGGTGGGATCGTAGATGTCCCACATGCAACTGGCAACTTCGCCCTCCACCTTGGAGCGGTCGGCCCCGGCGGGAATGCCCGCTCGCCAGCTGGCATCCTGGGTTTCGAAGTCGTAGTAGTTACCCCAGCGCGGTTGCTCTGTGACCTCGGCCATGAACTCCGCCCAGGCCTCAGACCAGGCATACTCGCGGTAATCGGACACCTTGTCGAGGGTGTGACTACCCGCATTGCCGTGCATCCAGCCCGGCCAGGTGAAGAACTCGTCGGCCATGATTCCATGGCTCAGCTCGTGCCGGGCGGCGTTGGAAGCCCAGGGGAGGTTCCCGGAGCCGAAGTACAGGTCTGGGTACTTGATGTAGTCGAGGATGCCCACGTAACTGGCGACATTCGTGTCTTCGGGGAAGCTGACTTCCTTCTCCTCGAAGTTGCCCTCCGACAGAGCGTCAGACACCAACTGCAAGCGATGGTCGGTCAGCTCGCGGCAGAGGAAGAACGCCCGCCAGCCGTGAGTAGCGTCTGTCCGGTCGGAGTTGTCCAGCGCCGCTACTCCGCCGACCTGGAAGTGGTCGGTGTTGGCGCTTGGGCCGCCAATGTTGAGGTTCTTGGTTGTCGTCGCGCTGTCGTGGGAGAAGTAGCTACCGGACACCGCCTGGTAGCCGTCGATCTGCATATAGTGGCTCTGGACTTCGAGCTTGTTGTTGACCTCGGCGAACACAATCAGGTACGTGTCATAGCCATCGCGCCACCAGGCGTTCCCTTTGGTCACCCGGTACGTGCCGGAAGCGTCGGTGCTGCCCTCCACGTCGAAGGTGTCCCAGTCGTTGTACTCGCCTATCACCAGTCGAACGCGGGCGTTCTTGAGCGGCTCGTAGATGTTCTTGGTCGAGTTCCAGACCTTCACGTCCCCCGTCATCGTGACTGTGGCTCGAGCCGGCAGGACACCGGCAACGAAGGTCAGCGTAAGGACAGCAGCTACTGCCATCATCGTCATCGGCCTGGGCATGGCAACACCCCTCCTCGTCAGGATAACGGTCGAGTTGCGCCCTCTACGAGTGAGTAGCCACCTCCCTGGAGGACTTCAGGACACAAATGCTCTACGGACCGACCTCGATTGCCCCCCCGGTTGCGCTGATGACGGCAATCCGACCGTTGATGGCCGTCTCGCCCAGCATGAGCTTGGCGGTGGCCGACCTGGGAGTCGCACTGGCGAAGCTGACGGCAAGCAGACCGCCACGAACCGGCAGCGCCTTGGCCCCACTGAGGGTGACCAGTGCACCGTCAGCCCTTGGTGTCACCTGGAGGTTCCAGCCCAGTGACGCGAGCGGAGTACCGGCCAGGCTGAATCCTGAGACCTTCAGCAGGGCAGGGCTGTACTTGAGCACGAACTTAACGCCGTTGACCGTGGCGCCACCCTTCACTTCGTAGCTGATCACTACCGGCCTTCCTGCTGTGAGGCTGCCGGAGGGCAAGGTGAGCGCAAGTGGCGTCGCTAGCGTCATGGTCGCTGCACCACCGGGCAGTGTGGTCCCTGTCCTCCCGGCGATTGTGCCGGCCGTGGCGCCGATTGTCGGCCCGGCAGTTGTCCCGGTCGTGGGCGTCGGCAGCGTAATCGGCGCCCGCACTGTACCAGTGGTCGGGGTCGGCGTGAGTGTGCCTGCTGCCGTGCCCGTCGTCGCACCGGTCGTTGCGCCTGGCTTGATCGTTGGCGTCGTCGTGATTGGGCCCGGGAGCGTGAGGCCTGTCCGACCTGTTGGCGACGTGATGGCGCCCGTCGTCGGCGTGCCGGTCGTCGCCCCAGCCGTGGTCCCCGGCTTGACCGTTGGTGTCGTCGTAATCGTACCCGGAAGCGTGAGGCCCGTCCGGCCGGTCGTCGTCGCAGCAGTCGTGCCCGTTACCGGCGGCGCCGTCGTGCCGCCCGGCGTCGTGCGGCCTATTGTGGGCAGGCCACCCGGCAAGGTCAGCACCGGTTTGGTCCCCATGGTGCCGGTCGTGGTCGCACCGGTCACCGGAGGCTTTGTCGTGGCCGTCGTCCCAGTGAGGGTGCCCGGGGTCGTTCGACCTGGCAGGATCACGCGCGTACCTGTTGCGATCGGCGTCGTTCCTGTGCCGGTCGTCGGTGTGGTACCAGTGCCGGTCAGGGGCGGTGTTACGGTGCCGGTGCTCGCAGTGGTGCGCGTGCCGGCGGTTCCCACCGTCGAGGGCAGCCTGGTGCCCGTCGTTGCCAGTGTCCCAATCGTGGCACGTGGCGGTAGGGTCCCCAAGGTCGGAGTGACTGCTTTCGCCGCCTGTGTCGCAGCCGACGTGATGGCTGTAGATAGCGACGAGGCTACAGGGATCAGCCGGCCCGTCGGGGTCACAGTCGAGGTAGCGAGACCTGCCGCGCCCTTCGAGAGCGCGCTGGCCACTTCAGGCGTGCGCAGCACGCCGGGGAGACGCTGCAATCCAGTGCCCGCCTCCTCGACGGTCAGCGACTTGGTGACCACTTGCTGGTTGAGGCCGCCGCCAACGACCTCAAGTACATGCGCACCCGGTGTCGTCGGTGTCCACAGGAACAGCGCCTTGGTCGCCTCCCCGCCGGTGGTGGAGCCTAGCATCGTGCTGGCAACCTCGTTGCCATCCACACGAAGGGTGACGGGACCGCGGAGCAGTTTGACGGCATCCTGCGTCAGCTCAACGCCCACTTCGACCTGCGAGCCCACCTTCGGCTTCGGCGGCTTGGGGATGAGAACCAGGCCCTTAGGCAGCTTCAGCAAAGGACCAGGGATACGCCCCGGCCTGATGACAGAGCCGCCGGAACCAGTCCCAGTACCCGTCCCCGTTCCCGTTCCTGTGCCTGTCCCCGTTCCAGTGCCAGTGCCAGCGCCCGTCCCTGTGCCAGTTCCTGTCCCGGTACCAGTCCCCGTTCCAGTGCCGGTGCCAGTACCAGTACCAGTACCAGTACCAGTACCAGTACCAGTTCCTGTGCCTGTGCCCGTGCCTCCGCCGACAAGCGACGAGGCATCGGCCACCATCTTGTTGTTGTCCTCGTTGGGGTCGCTACCGGTAGTGCGACCGGCCACTACACCGAGGGAGGCAAGGTTGGCAGGCACCGTCCACGGCGGCGTGACCGCGTCAGCATTCCCGCTTGCCGGGACCGATGCCGCGACCGCTGCGTCGTGCGTGAACTGCCACTCGGTGCCGCCCGCCAGGAGATAGCTGAAGTCCACCAGCAAGTCATTGACCGCACCCTCGGCAGAGGGGTTGTGCAGCGATGCCGCGATCGTGACTTGCTGGCCCTCCTGAAGCTGGCCGGAGGCGATCTTCAGTGCGGTCACGGACACGTCGGAGCTTGCGGCAACCGCCGGCGTCGTCCCACCGGTGGTCGTTGTGGTTCCGGTCCCTTCCCCCGTCGTGCCGGTGGTCGTTGTGCCGGTACCACCCGTCGTGGTACCCGTTGTCCCGCCGGTCGTGGTTCCGGTTCCGCCTGTGGTCGTGCCCGTGCCGGTGGTAGTCTCACCCGTGGTACCGGTCGTCGTGCCACCGGCCGCCGCGGTCGAGACGCCACCACCCGCGAGATCAGCAGCGGTCACCGCCAGCGCATCGTTCGAGGCGTTCGCATCGGCCCCCGTCGACAGGGCCACGGTGACGCCAACCTGCTGCACACCTGCCGGGACCGTCCACGCCGGACAGGGCACAGTCACCTGTGCGCTTCGTGCCACTGCCGTCAGCAGCGGCTCCGCAGTGATAAACTGCCAGTTAGCGCCATCCACTGTGTAGCTGAAGTCAACCTGCACCTGCGGCAGGTCCGTAGCCAGTGCCGAGTTGGCCACCGTCGCCGCGATCACGACGGACTGCCCTGCCGCGAAGGTTCCCGAGCTCAGTGCAAGCTGGGTGACCCCGACATCGACGACGTCGCCCGCAGTACCTGTCGTTCCTGTCGTCCCCCCGGTGCCGGTCGTTGTGGTTCCACCAGTGTAGTAGCCGCCCGATTCCGTCGAAGCCGTCGCGCCCGGAATCGTGGTGCCGGGCGCCATTCCGAGTTGCTCACCAAAGACGCTCTGCAGGATTCCGCCGGCAGGACCACCGACCTGCGAGATCAGGTACTGCCCAACGGCGCTCACCAGCTTCTCAACGATGCCCGGCTTGTCTTCTTCCGTGGCCACATACCCGCCAGTGCCCTCGGGCGTCGTTCCAGCCGGCTGACCTTCCCCGGTCACAGGTTGACCCTCGGTCGAGGCCACCACGGGCGCACCACCGGCCAGAGATTCCGGCGTCGCGCTGAGCAGGTTGTTCTGCTCGTTGGCCTCTGTGACGCCTTCGCGAGAGACCCATGCCCCGACCTCGACCACACCTTCAGGCACGACCCAGGCAGGAGCCTCGACCTCCACCTGTCCGCCTGCCGGGATCGTCGTCATGACTGGCGTGGCATTCGCCAACTGCCAGTCCTGCGTGCCCGCCGTGCCATAGACGAAGCTCACCGCAGCGTTAGGCACTTCGGCCGCCGAGGGGTTCGAGATCGTGGCCTTGAGGACGACCTCCTGGTTGGGCTGGATCGTCCCTCGCACCAGCGCCAATCCCGTGACGGCCAGATCCGCAGGCCCTTCGGCGGGAGCTGTGCCCGGAGCCTCGGTCGCCGTCCCTGTCGGGGCCTCTGTGGGAGTTGTCGTCGGGGTCTCGGTAGTGGCTGCCGGTGGTAGCTGGGCAATGCCTACGCCCTTGGCCGCCAGGTCCTGTAGGGCGGTCGCCACCGGTTTTGGCGCCGGTGCGCCGGCCGCATCGAGGGCGTTGATGCCCATCGCAGCCTCCACGCGGCCTACCCACCAGCGGGCATCGGCGTCGGCCTCCGGATTCCACAGCGCTGCCGCGACCTTCGGCCCGGCGTCCTGACCGGTCCATGCCGCTACCCGGTCCGCAACGTCAGCGTCTGGAGGCTCGGGCGCTGCACTGTCCACATCACAGCTCCAGGAGAAACCGGCGAAGTTGGTCGTCTGCGCCAATCCGGAGGCCACACTGGCCAGCAGCGACAGACCCCACTCGCTCTGCTGGGTATGAGTGTTGAAGGCCGTGGAGTACCCGGTATCGAGCAGAATCTGGTTCGCCGGGTAGTCGGTTGCCAGGCGCTGCAAGGTCTGGGTCATCTGGTCGGGGGTGCCCGGCGAGAGTGACCCGGCGTGCCACTGCAACACGACGCAATCCACTGCCCGGCCCGCGATGGTCGCATCGATAGTCGGCCGCAGGTCACCGTAGGCCGCGTCAAGATCCTCGGCAGCGAGGTCACCAGGCGCGATCTTGCCCCGCGACAGGAGCGCGTAGTCCATCGAGACGGCGGCCTGAACCGGCGTCGGAGTGAAGGCGGCGCCCAGTACCGAACGCTCCGCAGCGCCAATCGCAGCCCGGACCATCAGTGCCAAGGACATCGGATCTGCAACCGCGCCACCCTTGGCGGCAAGCAGGTTCAGCGCCGGTCCGAGACGGTACGCAGCGATACGCCGATACGTCGTCGCCTCGGCCCCTTCTGCGGGTTTCAACTTCGTAGCCAGGGCCTTGACCAGCGCCTCGATCGTCCCCGCCACCTGCGTCAGGCTCTCGGCCTTGTCGAGGTCTGTTAGGTTCACAATCAGATGCGGAGCTGGGGCTCCAACACCTGCCGCCCACGAACCTAGGTTAGCGAGCTTCGTGGCCGTGGCTTCAGCATCGTCCCAGGGCGAAACGGCCACCACAAGCGAGTTGTACCCGGCGCCCGCGATGCTCGTCCGGTAGAAGGTGTCAAAGGCCTCGCTTACCCCCTGTCGCGCGAAGGCCGGGTCGACACTGGGGAAGGCGGCCCCATCCACATTCGAAGTCCAGGTCCGGCTTTCCAGCGCCACCACTTGGAAGAGCCCCTGCGCATGGCAAAGCGTCAGGCTACCCGAAAGGAGCAGTGCCAGCGCGAGAGAAGCAAACCACCCTGTGCGGCCCATTCTTCTCACCATCCTCGAGGACTGGAGACAGACACCCTCCCACGGAGGAACGGCTCTCGCCAGGACACCGGTACACCGTCGCCGGCACCCACGGTACTCGCTGACGCCCGGGCGCCAGAATACACCCGTGGCCGCCGCCGGCCATACCCGGCGAGGCCACGCCCATCTTCCGTCGTCTTACCACTGATAGTATGATACCACCTTGCGGCTACCAACCTTCTCCAGATTTGCTGTAGCTTGGACACCCCGAAACACGTCCTTGTCCAGTCTGCGCCGGTCATCCGGTCACCGGGCGCCGTCAGCTCAGCTCCAGCACCGCATATCCCGGGAAACGCCGCACCCCGACGATATCGTGCCTCACAGGCCGGCGAAACAAGGGCCCGTCCAGGACAAGGGTGTGGAACTCGCCACCTTCGCCGGCCACATCCACCCCTACAGACCTCAGCCTGGCGAGGAATCGCCGGGTATACCGCTCACCCAGGAATTCCTCCGGCAGGGCATCCGTGCGGACCGTCACCACGATCGCCTCATACCCGGCCGCAAGAAACTCCTCCGCGAGCGCTTCGTGGGCCTCATGCCACAGGGGAAGCTCTGCCTGCATCCCGGCCCGCGAACAGACCATCTCCTCCCACGCCCGGTGCTCGTCAAGGTCAAGGTCCCCGAAGACGCCGGTGGAGACGCCCTCCGATGCCATGCCCTGCAGCGCCTCGACGAAGACCCGTTCGTAGTCGTCCCACGAGGCCACTCCATAGCGCAGGACCGTCTCCAGAGCCTCAGCCTGGTCCTCGAGGATCCGGCGAGGGATCCCATGGGACCGTGAGTGCGTACCCTCCTCTGCCAGCATGCTCAGCAGGTACTGCGGCTTACCCCACTCCTCAACGGCCCTGTGCAGCGCAAGACAGCTATCCTTACCCCCACTCCACGAGCACACATACTGCATCGGTTCTCTCCGTTCTCACTGTCACAGACAGATTCGGTACGCTCGGTGCGGGTCCTGCTACCCGTTACACTGCTCTGTACGCCCTGAAGCAGGCAGGTGTTCGGCCACCTCCGTCGAATCACTCCCAGAGACCTCCCAGGCAGGCTCTGCCCGCACGCCTGGTACCCAGCGATCAGGTGACCAGATGAGGGATCCGCGGCCGGACACCAAGATACTTGAGCAGCTTGGTGAGTTCTTCGCAGCAGGCTACTTCGAGAACCCCGCCGCAGGACCCATGGAGCGCTGGTCGCGAGCTCTGCGCCGACGTCTCGAGGCACGTACACCGATGGCCTACGACGGAGGGCTGCTCTACCCGTGCGGTGTGAACAGGCCTCCAGCCCGGGTTGTGCAGGACCGTTTCGTGTCGTTCTCCTACAGCTTCACTTGGTCCTTCAATGATCAGGCGCTGGCGCAGGCCTTGACCGAGGAACCCGATCCCGCGACGCAAGAGACCCTCGAGGCCCTGCGCGACGCAATGGTCGAGGAACGCCGGCGCCTTCGCTTCCTTCCTCCTCCCCACACTGTCGGCGGGAACGGCTACACTCACAGCATCCCCAACTACGGCCGTGTGCTGCGGGAGGGACTCAACGAGCATGCCCGGCGCGTGGCGGAGGGTCTGGAGGAGGCGCTGGAGCGCGAGGACGAGGAGAGGATCGCCTTCTACCGGGGGCTTCAGGACGTGCTCGCGGGCATCCAGGCCTGGCACCGATCCGTCTGCGGGTATCTCGAGTCCTGGGCGCCCACGGACCAGGCTGCTGCAATACGCCGTGACGAGCTTGCAGCCGCTCTTCACCAGGTCCCCTTCTCACCTGCCAGGACCTTCCTCGAGGCCGTCGTCGCCTACAACTTCGTCTACTACCTCGACGACTGCGACAACCCGGGGCGTCTCGACCAGGAGCTGCAGCCCTTCTACGAGGCCGACCGCAAGGCAGGCCGCATCGACCGGGAGAAGGCAGCCGCGCTCATCGCTGCCTTCGCCGACAACGTTCGCACCGTCGCGGGATGGAGTGCGGCAATCGGCGGCACCACCCCGGACGGCGCCCCCGCCTACAACGATGTGACGCTGATGCTGCTGGAGGCTGCTCACGGTCGCTACCGCCCAAGTCTCGAGCTTCGCGTTCGCAAGGACATGCCCGACGAAGTCTGGGACGCCGCCCTGGAGGCCGTCACCACCGGTTCCGGCAACCCGGCCTTCTACAACGAGGAGGCCTACCTGCAGAGCCTCCACGATGCCGATCTCGGCCTCAGCGCGGAGGATGCGACCCGCTGGAATGGCGGCGGCTGCACGGAGACCATGATCCACGGCTGCTCGAACGTCGGGTCACTCGAGGCCGGCCTCAATCTGGGCGTCGTGCTCGACCAGTCCCTCCACCGCCACTTACCGGCGGCGACCTCCTTCGACGAACTCCTTGGGACGGTCAAACAGGACATCGCCACCGAGACTGAGCGACTGGTGGCGCAGATGAATGAGCATCTGGCCGCCAAGGCTACCTGGCTTCCGCAGCCCATGCGCAGCCTGCTCATCGATGACTGCATCGACCGCGGCATCGACTTCAACTCCGGCGGCGCTCGCTACAACTGGAGCGTCGTGAACCTTGCAGGCATGACGAACCTGATCGACTCCCTGGCTGCGGTGCGTGAGGTGGTCTTTGATCAGGAGGAGCTCTCGGGGGCTGAGCTGCTCTCGGCGCTCGAAGCCAACTTCGCGGACCGCGAGGGCCTGCGCCGGCGGCTGGCGCACTGCGCCGCCTTTGGCAACGACATCGAAGCAGTGGATACGCTTGCAGCCGACGTGGCGGGCTTCGTCTACGAGCAGTTCCGCCGTCACAAGCAGTTCCGTGGCGGGCGTTTCCTGCCGTCCTGCATCATGTTCGTAACCTACGCCGATGCGGGTGCCCGAGTGGGTGCCACGCCTGATGGTCGCCGGGCGGGCGAGCCACTGGCTGACTCCATCGGTCCCAGTCGCGGACGCGACACTCACGGACCGACGGCCATGCTGCGCAGCGTAACGCATCTTCCCCTCCACCTGGCAACGGGCACACCGGTCCTGAACCTGCGCTTCTCACGGCACTTCCTCACTCGGCCGGAGGAACGCCCGAAGGTACGCGCCCTGCTGGAGACCTACTTCGCCCTCGGCGGGATGCAGGTCCAGCTCTCGGTAGTCGATCGCGCCGAGTTGGAGGACGCGCTGATCCATCCCGAGCTTCACCGCGACCTGATCGTCCGCATCGGCGGCTACAGCGACTACTTCGTCCGCCTGTCACCCGCCCTGCAGCAGACGGTAGTGGAGCGCACTGAGTACGCCCTGTGACGCCGCGCCCACCCGCGACTCACACAACGGCCGCCGGCAGTTCCCGGCGGCCGTCTTGCGAATCTGCTCGGCGCATCAGCCGGACTACGAGAGCCACTCGACGACCACGTAGTAGGCTCCGCACTCGTCACCGTCTTCCTCCACAAACCATGCTTCCAGTTGCGTCTCCCCGGTGCGGTCCAGATGCAACTCGAAGCGGACCTCCTGCGCACCGGGCTCGACCCGCGCCCACTGCTCCTCGTCGAAGATCCGCAGCCGTGCCTTCACCGGATGCAGTGCTCGACACTCGGGGATCTGCCGCGCATACCCCAGCTTGTCGGCTTCATCCCGAGATAGAGCCTCCTCAATTGGCAACGGCAACTCCTCGGGCCAGCGCCGAAGGCTGAAGCGGTACCTTCCGGCCCGCTCCACCTCAACCGCCCATTTCCCGGTAGCCTTCTGCGCTGCCACAATGTGCCCCTGATGCCAGGCCACGTCGCCAAGCACATCCATCGCATTCAGCCGAGTCGGGGTCTCTTGCGCGCTCCCCAGGCAGATCGGGCAGTAGCGGGCAAAGAGCGGCGAGATCTCTTCCCACCACTCCTCATGGGCGGCGCGAAGCCGGGCGACGACTTCGGGGTGAGCTGTGGCGACGTCCCTGCGCTGTTGAGGGTCGGCCTTGATGTCGTACAGCTCCGCTCCCCGCACCAGCCGCCAGCGCCGTGTCATCACCGCGTTCTCCCACTTGTCGGGGGGCTCGGTGTTCTGCCGATACTGCACGAAGGTGGTGCGGTCGCCGGGGAGACTTGCCTCCTCCCCCCGCAGCAGAGGCGCGAGACTGGTTCCATCCCACTCGATGCCCTGCGGAGCCTGTAGCCCACACAGGTCCACGAAGGTCGGCAGCAGGTCCACGTGCAACGCCATCTCCTGCACCTCTCGGCCACCACTCATCTCCGCCTCAGGCCAACGCAGGTAGAAGGGCACACGGTGCCCGCCATCGTAGTACGACGCTTTCATCCCACGCAGGCCGGCACTGTAGCCCTGGGTCGTGAAGCCCTGCCGGTCCTGCCGAGAGCCACCGGAGCTACCGTTGTCGGTCATGAAGATCAGGATCGTTCGGTCTTCCAGGCCTCTCTGCTGCAGGTGCGCACGGAGCCGCCCGAAGTTCTCGTCGATGTTGGTGATCATCCCGTAGAAGGCCGGCTCCAGAATGTCCGGGTTGCCCCGGTACAGGTCCGTATAGCGGTCGGCCACCAGGTATGGGCTGTGCGGCGCATTCGTCGCGAGGTAGCAAAAGAACGGTTCCTGGCCGCACTCGTCGATGAACCCCAGGGCTTCCTTGAACCACACGTCGGTGCAGTAACCCTCGTGGGCCACGGCTTCGCCGTTATGAAAGTACGTGTCATCGAAGTAGCTGTTGCCCCAGAAGTCCGGGGTCTGCCCCACTCCGCCGCCCTTGTGCGCGACCACCTTCTGGAAGCCTCGGTCCTGTGGCCGGTAGGGGTAGTTGTCGCCCAGGTGCCACTTGCCGAACATGCCGGTGCGGTACCCACTGGCCGCAAACACGTCCGCCATCGTCACCTCGTCACGCCGCAGCAGCGACCGTCCCCAGCAGGTTGCCCAGGCACCGTTGCGGACCGGCAGGTGCCCGGTCATGATCGCCCCGCGCGTCGGCGTGCATAGGGGCGACACGTGGAAGTCCTGGCAGCGCACCGCATCGCGACTGAAGCTATCGATGTTCGGCGTCTGGATCCACGGGTTCCCCGTGCAGCCAAGATCGCCATATCCCTGGTCGTCCGTCAGGACCAGGATCACGTTGGGCCGGCTGCAGGTTGCCCTTTCTGACTCTCCTGTGCCTTGCTTGCTCATCGCTGATGGATCGCTCCAGTCGGACTTCGTCCGGGTCTTCGTACGTGCCGTGCGCTTCAGGCAAACTCGGCGGTGACCTCGTCGGCCAGGCGAGCCCATTCCCAGAGCCGCTGAGGCTCCCAGCGTACGGTGCTGATGTCTTTGAGGTGGATCTCCATCACGCAGCCTCCGCCGAGCGCTTGTTCCAGGTGCTCATGCAGGTAGCGTCGCACTTCCTCCGGCTGCCAGGTCTCACTGGCCAACCACGCCGGATTCGGCTTCCACGCAAAGATGAGGTCCGAGCCCACCTTCGGCACCGCGACCGAGAAGTCGACCCACGGACTCATCGAGATCTTCTTCAGGTTCGGGAAGGCCTCACGGATGATGTCCACCTTGTTGTGCAGCGGTTCACAGCACCCGTAGTAGGTCCAGCCGAAGCGCGAGTACCAGCGGGCCTCGTGCTGAAGCGCAAACTCCCTGTGCATCGCCGGCGAGACCTCCGAGAAGATCTGCGCCGCACCAACTCCCCACATCTCCTTGCAGGGCACGGTCAGCAGTCCCTGCTCCTCGTACTGGTCCAGCCGACAGATCCACGCGCTGACCAGGCGATCGACGATCTTGTGCACGTAGTCGGGGCGCAGCGCCATGTCCATCAGCACCTCCTGCACTCCCGTCCAGCGCACCAAATCATCCCAGGGGTTGAACCAGAAGCTGCCCACGCCCTGCTTCACGACCGGCATGATGCCCTCGAAGATCTGGCTGCGTGCCTCGAACTGTTCCTCCGTCTTCGCCACGTCGTGATGCACCCGGGGGAACTGGATCTTCTCAGCGTCGCTCTCCTCTTTGATCTGGATATGGAAATGGCGCGACACCACGTCGCTGCTCTCACTCGTCTTCCGGATGTCGACGTCCTCGCGGATGCCGAAACCGGTGTCCACGATGCACAGCGGCTGGACCATCGCTTCACCGACGATCATGTCGCCCTGGTAGTGCCGCCACTTGTAGAGGGTTCGGCGCAGGTTCTGCTCGATGCCTCGACAGAAGTTCTCCTGGCAATGCAGGTCCAGCTCGCCTTCGACGTTCAGCTCATTCCACGGCTCCTGGTAGATATGAACCGGCGGCTTGGCCTGTTCGAGTCGGTCGATTCGCGCCTTCAGCTCACGACGCTCCTGCTGAATCGGCAGCGACGCGATCTCGGCCACCTGCTCACCCAATCCGCGTAGGATGTCCACGTCTCCCGGTGGTATCTGCATGGGGACCTCCCTGCCACCAAGCGCTTGCACGGGTCGCGCCGACCGGCACTACACAATCTCGACCGCTTTCCCCGTGGCCGCCGACTCGTAGATGCCGTCCGTGATCTGTTGCATGACCAGCGCACGCTCCAGGCTCGTGGTGGGCTGTCCGCCTTCACGAATGGCCCGCGCGAAGTCCTCCAGCAGCACGAGGTTCGAGCTGCCGACGTCGTCGCCTTCCCAGATCGTCTGGGTGGAGACGCCTTCCTTAGCATCGGAAGTGTCGAGCAGTATCTTCTTGTTCTTGGGCTCGCGCATATGCATCCGCAGCGAACCCTTGGAGCCGAGGATCTGCCAGGCCTCATCGTTGGCTGCGGAGACGAACTCGCCGCGCTCGAAGCTGATGACCGTCCCGCCCTCGCACACGATCAGGGTTGCGAAGTGGTTCTCGGCGTCGGAGGCCGGGTCGACACGCGCCTTCAGATGCGACGCCAGCGGCCAGGCCTGCGCCAGAACCGTCCGCGGCTTCAGTTGCCAGCCGGTGAGTCCCAGCAGATAGTCGAGGTCATAGCAGCCCCAGTTCACGAGGATGCCGCCGCCGTTGAGTCCCTTGTTCACGCGCCAGGGCGGCGGCGGGTTGGTCGGCTCCGGACCAGCCGCGATGATCGCTCGCGCCCTGATGACACGCAGGTCACCCAGCACACCACTGGCCACACACTCCTGGGCCGCACGTGCCGACGGTGTCAGACGAAACCGCGGCGAGCAGCAGCCGATCACACGGTCACCCCGAGCCGCCATCATGTCCTTGACCTGCTGCACGCTCATCGCCACGGGCTTCTCCACCAGCACGTGTTTGCCTTTGGCCAGGGCCCGCATCGCCAGAGGCGACCTGACCCCGGTGGGCATCGCCAGCACGACCGCCTCGACGTTGTCGTCCTCGAGTAGTTCGTCACCGCTGCTGTAGGCTACCGGGATGTTGTACTTCTCCTTAGCCGCCTGCACGCGCTCCTCGATCAGGTCGGCGACGGCTACCACGTCGATCAGCGATGACTGCGCCGTGCTGGGAAGGTGGGCTCCATTGCCGATCACGCCGCAGCCGATGATGCCGAGTCGCAGGGGTTCCATGGGTCCTTCTCCTTGTCCCGTCAGGCAGGGCTCTTGCCGGGGAGCCTGCCTCTCACGGGTCTGGTTTCACAATCCGGTGTCGTCGCAGGACGGCACGGCTGCCCACTTCTCTCCTCACAAGGCTCTGACCTGCGGCACTGGAGCAGGTGGCCGAGGCCACAGGGTCGAACCGTCCTGCCGCAACAGACGCCGGCAATACCGACGCACATGACACGATAGCAGGGAGCGCTTCACCATGCGCACCGGAAGACTGCACGAACCCATGGGACACTTCACGGCAAAGCTCTGGTGGGCTGCAGCGACGGCACTCGCGGTTCTAGGTACAGCCGTCGCCTTCGGTCAGGGCGCGCCACAACAGGAGGCACCAATGCAGAGCCCAGTTATCCGCGAGCAGTACGAGTGGTCGAATATCTGGTGGGACTGCGCCAATGACGCGAAGCTACCCCGGGTCCTGCTCATCGGCGACTCGATCTCCGTCGGCTACAGCCCGGTTGCCACGAAGCTGCTCAAGGACAAGGTGCACGTCGACCGCCTCGGCACCTCGCGCAGCATCAATGACCCGATGTTGCTCAAAGAGACCGCCATCGTGCTGGAGGGAACCCCCTACCTGGTCATCCACGTTAACAACGGCCTGCACGGCTTCCACCTCACGGGACCCCAGTACGCCGAGGGTCTGCGCAAGTACCTCTCCATGCTGCGTGGTCTGTGTCCACAGGCGAAGGTGATCTGGGCCACCTCCACACCCATCACCGCTCGCGACGACACCAAGACCCTCGACGCCAAGAACGAGGTCGTTCTCACCCGCAATGAAGTCGCCGCGCCCGTGGCGGCCGAGTTCGGTCTCCCCACCGACAACCTGTACCAGGTAGTCGTGGGCAAGCCTGAGCTGCGGGCCGGGGATGGCTACCACTACAATGCCGCCGGTTACGACCTACTGGGTGCTGCCGTCGCCGAGTCGATCCGCAAGGCCCTTCCTTAGCCCCGGCAACGCAGTCCGCGAGCACACACAATGGAAAAGGCCGGAGAGGGCATGAGCCCCTCCGGCCTTCACTGTTCCCGATAGACGACACCAGTCCGTTCCCTAAGCGAAGGTGTCGACGAGACTGCGCACCTTCAGTTGTGCCTCGAACTGCTCGCGCGTCAGCTTCCCCTGCGGCCGCACCTCAATCGTCACCGGCCTCCCCGGCAGCAGCGTCACGAAGTTGTCCGAGTACCGTGCGTCTGCCTGGGCAAGCTCCAGCCACACCCACAGGGCGGGAGCGTGAGTCTCCAGCTCCACCGCAAACACACCGGGCGCGCTCTCGGTCACTTGCGTGCTGATCTTCGGATCGAGCAGCTCCAGGTGCTTGGGCCGCGCGAAGTTCACCAGGTTCGACGACACGGTCTCTCCCCCACTCTCCAGCTCAACCCACAGCAGCAAGTCTCGCACGCCGTAGGCCTGCACTTGCGAGGACAGGTCAAGCGTGGTGACCTTGCTGTTGGCTCCGGGAGGCGCCGTCACCGGCATCTGCCCCTCCTCAACAACCGTCCCGTCTACCTTCACCAGCCACCACTTGAGCGTCGCCTCTGCCTCCTCGCGCAGGTCGCTGGTCACGTGCAGCTCGACCGTGCCGGCCTGAAGGTCCTCGAAGGCCGATACCAGCAGCGGCGCATTGAACCGTCGCGCCATATAATGCAGGGCCTTCCAGCGCCCGAAGTAGTCGATCGACGCCCAGCTTGCCACGGGCCAGCAGTCGTTGAGCTGCCAGTACAACGTGCCCATGCCTCGGGGCATCGCCCGCCGCCAGTGTTCCACCGCATACTTCATCGCCATTCCCTGCAGCACCTGACTCAGCCAGAGGGTCATATCGAAGCTGGTCGGCAGGCGGAACCAGTCGAGCATGTACTGCATGATCACCGCGTTGCCGATCCCGCTGCGCTGATGGTGCTCCATCACATAGGTCGTCACGTTCCGGTCCTTCGGTTCGGTGTAGCCGTACACCGTCCGCGGCTCAGGGAAGGACTGGAAGCCGAACTCGCTGTTGAAGCGGTGCTCGCAGGTGCGGTACCACTCAAAGGGCTTCCGGCCATGCCATACGTCCCACAGGTGCGCGTCGCCGCAGCGCGGGTTGCTGTGGTTCTTGCGATCACCGTGCGGTGAATGGGGACTGCTGGGCCAGTAGTTGCCGTCCGGGTCCAGCCGCGCGATGAGCTCCGGCAGGAACTTGTCGAAGAGCTTGCCGTAGTCCTCCCAGGACATCTGGTGATCGTTCCAGGTGTCGCCGACAAGCCCCTGTTCGAGCTCGTTGTTGCCGTTCCACAGCGCGATGCAGGGGTGATGGCGCAGGCGTCGCACGTTGTCCTCAAGCTCCGCCTTCACCGTCGCCATGAAGGCCTCGTCGAAAGTCGGGTAGGTCGAACAGGCGAACATGAAGTCCTGCCAGATGCAGACTCCCAACTCATCGCACAGGTCGTAGAAGACGTCCTGCTCGTAGATGCCGCCGCCCCACACCCGCAGCATGTTCATGTTCGCGTCAGCCGTGCTCTGCAGCAGGTCGCGGTAGCGTTCGTCCGTGATCCGCGCCGCGAAGGCATCCGCCGGAATCCAGTTGGCGCCCTTTGCGAAGAAGGGCACACCGTTCGCGACGAACTGGAAGGACTCACCCCACTCGTCGGGATGGCGGTCCAGGCGCAGCGTGCGAAGACCGATCCGCCGGGTCCACTCGTCCAGTGCTTTGCCCTCTGCGCTCTCCAGAGTCACCTTCACTTCATAGAGCGGTTGTGCACCCATGCCCCTCGGCCACCACAACTGCGGATCGGGGATCGCAAGCGTCGCAGTTGCCTTCCCATCGCTGAACGGCGCCTGGCCGGTCGCCACGGTCCGGCCCTCCAGAGTCACTGTCACCTTCGCCTGCAGGGCGCCCTTGTCGACTGTCTCGGCCTCCATCAGCACCTTCACCGTGACGCTGCCGTCGGCGCCATGATCCTGTCGCACGGCCACATCACTCAGCCGGGCCTCACTGAAGGCCACGATCTCCAGCGGACGCCAGATGCCGCAGGTGACCAGCACGGGGCCCCAGTCCCAGCCGTAGTTGCAGGGCTCCTTGCGCACCCAGGCACGCCCACGGATCTCCTTCGGACCGCCCCAACCGGGGAGCTTGAAGCGTTTCTGCCCTTCCTCGATCACCGGCATCGTAGAGGAGAAGAGAACCTCGATGCGGTTCTCGCCCTCCTTCAGCGCACCCTTCACCTCGAACTCCCAGACGCGGAACATGTTGTCACTGCGCCCGACTTCGGTGCCGTTCACCGTGACCGTCGCCAGCGTGTCCAGGCCCTGGCAGGTCAGGACGACCTTGTCCTGCGCCAGCATCTGCGCGGGGACCTCGAAGGTCCGCGAGTACACCCAATCCACGTCGCCGATCCACCGCAGCCGGTCCTCGTTGTCGCCAAAGAACGGGTCCTCGATCTTGCCCGCCGCGAGAAGGTCGGTGTGAACGCACCCCGGCACAGTGGCCGCAAGGGTCTCCTCCTTGTCGGCCTGACGTACTTCCCACGCGCCGCAGAGGCTAAGCTTATGCATGGTTCCTCCCTCACCCACCGGGCAACCCCGGAGGCATTGTGTTGCTGGGTTGTGAGTCGAAAGCGCTACAGTACCACGAATCCCCTTGCAGGCCAACGGACCGCCCACGGAAGCACCTTCGCCGCCGGTCGGCCTCAGTAGACGATCTGCACCGTCACCGGCACCGTGCGGTGCGGGTCCTCCTCCACGTGCAGACGCACCTGGCTCTCCCCCAGATCATACCACCAGCCGAGGCCGCCCTCGGACGAGGCAGACTCAGGCAGGGCGACGTCGTTGACTTCCACATGGTGCGGCTTCGCCGGCACGCTGATCCTGAGGCGGAAGTCGCGCCCTTCCGGCATCCCCTCATACTCGCCCCGGCGCGGGTCGACGGTCACTTCCACCTTGCCTCCCTTCGCGAGGCAGGTGATCCGCGTCTCGGCGACCTCTCCCTGCTCATAGCCAAAGCCAACACCGTCATCCTCGCAGAGCGTGAACTCCGACCGTCCCTCCGGGTACACGAGCAACTCCAGAGTCGCCGTCGGCTTGTGCCCCACGTAGTCCATCTCCGGCCCGAAGGGGATGATCGCGCCGGACCGGACGTACAGCGGTCCGCCACGGTCTTCAGGGAACTCCACCGGCAGGTCTATCGGACCTCTGAGGCGCTCACCCGTCCAGAAGTCGATCCAGTTCCCGGCGGGCAGGTGAATCGTCTCCGCGAAGGCCGCCGTAAGGAAGGCATCCCCGAACATGTACTGTCCGAGCGCCTCGTCAGCGCCCTCCTCCTCGGGGAAGGCCAGTGGCATCGCCCGCATCATCGGCATGCCTGTCCGGTGCGCCACGTGCGCAATCGAGTAGATGTAGGGGAGCAGCCGGTACCGCAGCCGGGCGTAGAACCGGAACATGCTCTCCAGCTTCTCGCCCAGCAGCCAGGGGTGCCGCCAGTAGGCCCACGAGCAGACCTGCGACCACGGCATCCAGAATCCGAAGTGGATACCCTCCGGGGTGAACACATCCATGTCGCAACTCGCGTTCGAGTGTCCCGACAGCCCGTGGTTGAGCATCGACACCAGCGGTCGGGGCCCTCCCCCAGTGTCACCGGCCCAGGTCGCGCTGTAGCGCTGGATGCCCGTGTACCCGCCCGAGGAGTAGATCATCGGCCGCCGACCGGTGTGCTCGGCGAAGCCCCGGCTCATCTGCTTGTTGAGGATCACCGGGTACAGGTTGTGCATCTCCTCATCATCCATCCCGTTGCCCCACTTGCGATCCGGGTGCTCATTGACCTGCAGGGCCCCGTCGAGCTTGAAGGCGGCGGCACCGAAGTCCACGTACTTCTTGAGGTGCTCGAACCAGGGCTCCTCGGGCCGAGTGAGCTTGTCGATGTAGGTCGCCGGGTGGCCGAAGTGCTCGTCCTGTTCGAAGTCGTCCGGGTGCCGTGCCGGTGTCGGCTCAGCCTCCTGTTCCTGAAGGGCAGCGCCGGCCTGTCGCTCTTCCTCGAAGGACAGGTCGTAGTCGCAGCAGAGCCATAGGCTCAGTTTGAACCCCAGGCGCTCGAGAGCTCCACCAAAAGTATGCGGTCCGTGTGGCGACCACGGCGGCGTGTAGAACCGCTCCGGGTGCCACTGCTTCTCCACCGAGTAGTCGTAGTTCCTGCTCATCCAGCCGGGCTCAAGCCCGATCAGGTCGCAGGGAATGTCCTCGCGGCGGAAGCTGAGCGCATCGTCCAGCATCTCGCGGGCTGAGGCCTGCTGGTTGCACACGAAGGTCAGACCGTAGCCCCACAGCGGAAGCATGGCCGGACGACCGACCAGGTGCGTATAGCGGTCGAGTAGCGCGGGCAGGTCCTTCCCGGCGATCAGGAACAGGTCCAGCTCGCCCCGATGACCCCACAGGCACAGACGGTCCTCCTTCGTGTGGCCCAGGTCGAAGAAGTGCCGCCAGGTGCTGTTGACCAGCAGCGCCCACCCGCCGGTGCTCATGACATAGGGGATCGGCACGTAGCTGGCGACGTTGCGCACCCACATCCGAGTCCGGTGGCCGCGCTTGGCGATCCTATCTCGCGTCTCATCACCCAGACCGTACAGCCGCTCCTCCTCACGCAGCAGGAGCTCGGCACCAAAGCCTTCCTCCGCGGAGGACCACGGCGCCTGCGCGGTCTGGGTGAGTACGGTCCCACTGCTGTCGCTGAACACGAAGGAGCCATCCGCACGCGAAACGGTAAGCTGCACGCCGTCGGTGCTGACGCACACCGCCTGCTCCTCCTCGCTCACCGAGAAGGCCGCTCTGTCCGTGCAGTGCTCGAGGATTCCGTAGCGCACCAGCGCCGGTTCGTCGAACCGGCCTTCCGGGCACAGCCTCACCCGCAACAGGTGCGGGGTGATCGGCTGAACCCGCAGCACTCCACCGGTTGCCAGGCTCACATCAACATGCGAAGCCAGATTGCCGCTCATGACGGTCTCCTTGTGTCCACAGCCTGGGCAGCCAGCAAGGCCGGTGCCCATCAGTCACACTCTCAGCGCGGCTTGCGTCCGCGGATATGCAGGAAGTAGGCCACCACGCGAGCATCGACGAGGTCGGGGTGCTCGGCGATCGCCTGGTCATCAGGCGCAGGCTCTCCCAGTCGCTCGACGACGAAGCCCACGCCGAGCACCAGGTTGATCCAGTAGCTCAGCGTGCGCGTGAACCGTGGCGTGTTGAAGAGAGCATACTGCTCGCGAAGCTCCGGCGGCGCAGAACCGAAAGTCCACTGCACGAGGTCTCCGTCAAGGGCACGGAAATAACCGCCGATCTCGTAGGCGCAGGGCGTGCCTTGTTCGTCCCGGACCTTCACCCGATGGGGCGTGTCGTAGCATGGATGAGTGATGGAGAACTGCAGGAACCCTCCCGGCTTCAGCACCCGGTAGGCCTCAGCAACGACGCGCTCAGGTGTGGGGATGTCCATGAAGCTCATGAACCCCGTCGCGAAGTCAAAGGTCGCATCGGCGAAGGGCAAGTCCAGAGCACTTGCCCGCAGGAACCGGATCCCCTGAGGCTTCTCCTGCTCGCGTTCCCAGGCATGGCGCAGGAAGACAGGAGCGATATCCAGCGCCGTCATCCCGGCGCCCCGATCGGCCAGCAGGCGAGTGTTGTGACCCTCGCCGCAGCCGATATCCAGGCCTTCGAGGCCTGCTACCTCGGGCAGAATCGTCAGGAAGCCAGGAGTGTTGACGTAGTCGCGGTACACGTCGTAACCGGCTCGCGCCATGCGCGTCCAGCCTTCAGCGTTCCCGTTCCAGTAGTCGCCGACGGTCTTCTCATCCATCTGACGGACGTCCTCTCGCTTGCGGCACCGGGCCTGCTACTCCCAGGGCATGAAGCAGACCTTGATCGCCTTCCGCTGCTCCAGCAGGTCAATCCCCTCGCCGTACTTCTCCAGCGGAAGCTTGTGCGTGACCAGCGGCGCCAGGTTGAGCTTGCGCTCCCTTATCAACGCCGCCGCATACTCAGCCGACTCCCGTGAGTGCCCCTTGTACCCGCACAGGCGCAGGGAGTGGTGGCGCACCGCGAAGGTGTAGTCCTCGCGCTGCACGCCGAACAGGGCCACGACGTCCGCAGTCCGGTCCATCAGCGCCTCCACCGAGACCTTGAGGCCGACGCAGTCCACGGAGGTCTGCAGACGCGGACCCGCGGGACGGGACGGGAACTCGGCGGACAGGTCTGCGGCGGGGTCGAAGCTGCCATCGGCTCCGAGGGTCACTGCCATCTCTCTGCGGTCTTCGAGCAGGTCAAAACCGTAGACCTCGACAGCACCTTCAGCCCGGGCCATCTGCAGAGCAACCAGGCCGGCCGGTCCAAGGCCGCCAATGCCCACACGACGCCCCTTGAGGCAGTCCATGTCATGCAGCATCCGGAACACCGTGGCCACACACATCGCCAGTTCCAGCGGCGCCACAGCCTCCACCGGCAGGTCCTCCGGGACCTTGATCACGTTCCGGGCGTCGTGAACCACGTACTGTGCATAGCACCCCCAGCGGTGATGTCCGGCGTCACGCCAGGCACACACGCGGTCACCAGGCTTGAGGTCGGTCACTCCCGGCCCAACGGCCTCCAGAACACCCGTAGCCTCATGTCCCGGCTGGCCGGGTGTGTAGGGGTACTCGAAGTGGTGCCCGACGAACATCGGCTCGTTGTGCCGCAGGTGCAGGTCCCACTGCGGGCAGGTGGTGACGGCCTCGATGCGCAGCAGGACTTCGCCCTCACCCGGCGTCGGCGTGGGCACTTCCTTCACTTCATACTCTCGCTGTCCGGTCACTTGCAGTATCTTCACAGGAGTCCCTCCCGGGTACTATCGAACTTGCCACTCAATGCGGCCAAACAGCTCCTGCAGTTTCGTCAGTCTCTTCTCGTCGAGGTAGGGCGGATCGATCGTCTTCAGGTTCTCCTGCAGGCGCTCAATCGACCGCACCCCGACGCAGCACGTCGTGATGTCATGGCTCAGCACGTACCGGATTGCGGCCGCCGGGACCGAGTAGGGCTTCAGGAAGTCCAGCAGACCCGGCTCCGTGTAGGGCGACTCTGCTGGCAGATTCCCCTCGGCCACGTGCCGGCGGATGCACTCCAGCGCCGCCTCTTCACTGACCAGACCGGACGTCTTCGACGCCTGATTCAGCGGCATCATGACGACCATGCCCACGTCGTGCTTGCGGCAGAGCGGGACCACGGACTGCGCCGCCGTCTGCAGCAGGAAGTTGAGGGTCAGCATCACCACATCGAAGGCCCCGGTCGGCACCGCCTTCTGCAGGATCTGGTGTGTCCCATCGCCCTCCGAGAGCTCACTGATCCCGATGAAGCGAACCTTGCCCTGCTCCTTGAGCCGCACCATCGCTTCATAGCAGCCATCGTTCATGAAGCGGTCGAGGGTCTCCAGCGTCCGAATCCCGTGACCCAGGAATACATCAATCCGGTCGCGCTGCAGCCGCTTCAGGCTTGCCTCAGCCGAAGCCGTCAGCGCTTCCGGCGTCGCAGTGTAGGTGGCATCCGGGCGGTGACTGTCATAGGGCAGGTACTTGGTCTCGACGAGCACGTCGTCATACCCCTTGAGGGCCTCGCCAACGACGCGTTCGCTCTCGCCCTTCTCGTAGCTCTCGGCCGTGTCCACATAGTTGATCCCGGCCTCGAAGGCAGCCCGTATCGTTGCGATGACCTGCTCCGGGTTGTCGGTGGCCCCTCGGGCAGCCCCGTAGGAGAGCTCAGACACCTCAAGCCCGGTGCGTCCCAGGCGTCGGTACAGCATCACGCTATCTCCCTTCAGACGTCGCATGCACTCCAGCACTTGCTCGCAGGGGTTCCGCGTCGGCAGCCTTGAGACCTGTCTGAATCGCAAAGCGAAGCCCTCTTGTGTCTCACAGAGGCCACTCCGGTCCCCTGCGTCACTCCGAAGGCAGGACAAGGGGCTCCCCGATGGGAATATCCCCTCCAGAGCTGTCGCCCCCCTAGAGAGAAGGATAGCACCATGACCGTGTCCGAACTGTACCAGCTCTTCACCTCCCCCGACGCGCGCTATCGCGGCAAGCCCTTCTGGGCGTGGAACGGGAAGCTCGACAAAGACGAACTGCTCCGCCAGGTCCACGTGATGCACCAGATGGGCTTCGGCGGCTTCTTCATGCACTCTCGCGTCGGCCTGGCCACCGAGTATCTGGGCGACGAGTGGTTCGACCTCATCAACGCCTGCGCCGATGAGGCCGAGAAGCTGGGTATGGAGGCTTGGCTGTACGATGAGGACCGCTGGCCGAGTGGCACAGCAGGCGGCATGGTCACCTGCGAGCCTCGCTTCCGTCTCAAGTTCCTGCGCTGCCGACCTGTGCCTGGAGCTGAGTTCACCTGGCAGCCCGAGCTGATCGCCGCCTTTGCCTGCGACCTCGACGGTCTCACCTGCACGAACTACTCTCGCCTTCAGCCCGACACGCCCGCAGAGCAGTACCGTGACCGAACGGTCCTCGCCTTTACCACCGAGGAGTCCTACCCTTCCAGCTTCTACAACGGCTACACCTACGTCGACGCCTTGAACCGTGAAGCCACGGATCGATTCCTCGAGGTCACCCACGAGCGTTACCGGCAGCGCTGTGGCGATCGCCTCGGCACCAGCATCAAGGGCATCTTCACCGATGAGCCCCATCGCGGCACCCTGATGGGCAGCTTCAGCGTCGACAATCCCGACCCACAGTGGCTGGTGCCATGGACCTACACCCTCTTCGACCGCTTCCAGCAAGACTTCGGCTACGACCTTCGCGATCGCCTGCCGGAGCTGTTCCTGTGGCCCGAGGGCGAGCGCATCTCTCCGGTCAAGTGGCACTTCGTCGAGTTGCTGCAGCGTATGTTCCTCGACAACTTCGCCGCACCCATCAACCACTGGTGCGAGAGCAACGGAATCCTACTCACCGGTCACGTCCTGCATGAGGACGCCCTCTCGTGCCAGACGGCCATGTGCGGCTCCCTGATGCGCTTCTACGAGCACATGGGATACCCCGGCGTGGATGTGCTGAGCGAGGGCAACCGCGCCTTCTGGATCGTCAAGCAGCTCTCCTCAGCCGCCCGGCAACTGGGGCAGAAGTGGCTCCTGTCCGAGCTCTATGGCTGCACCGGCTGGCAGATGCCGCTGGAGGCCCACAAGTCCGTCGGCGACTGGCAGGCGCTTTTCGGCATCAACCTGCGCTGCCCACACCTCTCCTGGTTCACGATGGAGGGTGAGGCCAAGCGCGACTACCCGGCGAGCATCCTGCACCAGTCTACCTGGTGGGAGGACTACGACTTCGTCGAGACCTACTTCTCGCGCCTCGGCGTGCTCATGACCGAGGGCAGCCCGGTCTGCGACCTGCTGGTCCTCAACCCGATCGAAAGCCTTTGGTGCCAGATCCATCCCGGATGGTGCTCCGGTCTCGCCTCGGCTACCGAACCCCTGAAGGAACTCGAACAGGGCTACAGCGACCTCTTCCACTGGCTCTGCGGCGCGCAGATCGACTTCGACTACGGCGACGAGGAAATGCTCAGCCGCCTCTGCTCCGTGGAGACCGGCGAAGACGGAACACCACTGCTGCGGGTCGGCCAGGCCACGTACCGTGCCGTGCTCGTGGGCAGAATGACCACGCTGCGCTCCAGCACCCTTAAGTTAGTGACCGCCTTCCACCAGGCCGGCGGCCAAGTCCTCTTCGCAGGCGAGCCACCTGCCTGCCTCGATGCCGTGCCTTCCGACCAGCCTGCCGACCTCGCCCGTGAAGCGCAGCAGCTGCCCTTCACACAGGAGGCGTTCGTCGCCGCCCTTTCCGCTACGCTTCCCGTGACTGTGCAGGTTTCGGCAGTGGGTGACTCCGACGTCGCCAGTATCTACTGCCAGGTCCGCCGCGATGCCGACTTTGGCGTCGTGATGCTGCTGAACGTGGATCGCGAGCAGGGGCGTCGCTGTCGAGTGCAGATCCGCCACGACGGTGCCCTCGAGGACTGGGACTGTGCGACCGGCCGGCGTCAGGCCGTTGCCGCGACCAGGGAGGGCGACGGGCTGAGCTTCGAGACCAGCTTCGCACCCTCCGGCGAGCGGCTGTACGTCCTCACTCCCGGGGCCGACCCTTCCGTGCAGCCACTGCCTGTCCGCGAGGTTGTCTCGACCCAGGCCATCAGCGGGCCCTTCGAGTACCGCCTCTCGGAGCCGAATGTCTGCGTCCTCGACCTCGCCACCTGGCGTGTCGATGACCAGCCGTGGCAGCCCCAGACCGAGATACTCAAGATCGACCGGGCCGTCCGCAAGCACTTCGGCTGTGACCTGCGCGGCGGACACATGCTGCAACCGTGGTTCACAGCGGGGAAGGACAAGCCTGTCCTCGGACGGGTCTCACTGCGCTTCGAACTGCAGGTCGACGAGCTCCCGCACGGGCCGACCGAGCTGGTGCTGGAGCACCCCGACCACTTCGCCCTCAGTGTGAACGGCAAGACGATCGCCTCAGACAACCCCGCGGGCTGGTGGATCGATTGCGCCCTTCAGCGACTTGCCTTGCCCGAGAGCGCCCTTCAGGTCGGCAGCAACACGGTCGAGCTGAACGTCGACTTCCATGAGGGAATCGATCTCGAGGCTCTCTATCTCCTCGGCAACTTCGGCGTGAAGCTCACCGGGTCACGCCAGACCCTCACTGAGCTTCCTGAGAAGCTCAGCCTGGGCGATCTCGGTGACCAGGGCCTGCCCTTCTACTCGGGCGTCGTCACCTACCTGATCCCCGCGCCCAAAGTCGAAGCCGGAAACCGCGTCGTGCTCGAGGTGCCGCAGTTCTCGGCCGCCTGCCTGCGCGTCAGCGGCAAGCGCGAGAGCCCGCTGCGGATTGCCTGGCAGCCCTACGAGGCAGAGGTGACGGACCTGCTCGCCGGTCAGGATCACCTTGCCCTGGATCTGGTCCTGACCCGGCGCAACACCTTCGGTCCCCTACACCAGCTTCCGCTACGGGCGGGTTCCTGTGGCCCCGGCTCCTTCACGACAGAGGGGCAGGGCTTCTCGCAGGATCACGTTCTGTGGCCCGGCGGTCTGCTGGGAGCACCACAGTGGCGATCTGAGCACTAAGTCCGGGGTCGGCAGACCTCCGCCGAGGAGGGAAGCCGAACCCCCACCTCTCCTGATTGGAGTGTTGACTCTTGATGTCGCGAATCCTGACTCTCCTTGCCCTGCTCGTCGTCGCCCTTTGCCAGGCGACGGAGACCGAGGTCGTCTTCGAAGGCAACAACGTCGCCCTCTGGGACAACGCCCGCGATGCGTCTCGCCTCGCCCAGGAGTTTTCGAAGGCCGAGCTGTCCGCGGCGAAGGACCCGGATTCCATCTCATGGCGCTTCGTCTCCAAGAGCGTGGCCTTCAACGACATCTTCCTGCGCCGGCCGGTCGATCGGCCCTTCAGCGCTCTGCGAGTCCGGGTGCGAAACGAGGGTGCGCCGGTGTCGCTGGCCATGAAGCTCGCTGATGCCGGTGGCGCGGAGTGGACCGTCAGATCAGTCCCCCTCGCAGCCGGCGGCGACTGGCAGTGGGTCGAGTTCCCACGTGAGGACTGGAAGGTCGCCGGCTGGTCCAACGACCCCGACGGCCGTCTCGACTTCCCTCTGCGCTACGTCACCCTCATCGCCTTCGACGTGAAGCCGGGGCCGGAGTACTCTCTGCGCCTTGCCCGCGTCGAGGCCGTGCGCCCCGACCCGCCCCTCGCGACACTCACCAGTTGGAACCTCGCGAAGGAGCTGCAGGCCGGAGGCCACTATCCCTTCTCAGCAACCTTCTCCCTGGACAAGCCGGCGCTGCTCGATGACGCCTTCCTGATCCTGCGCAAGGGCAAGGCCACCGTGCTTCGGGTTCCGCTGCCGACCTCAGTTCCCCTGACTCGTGCCGCTGCCGGCGAACCCATCACCGTACGGGTTCCCGACCTGTCCATCACGCTCTTCTGCCCGGGAGGAGAGCTATCGGCCCTCCTCCAACTGGGTGATGCACGCGTCATTCAAGGTGGCCGTGATGCCACCGAGGAGGTCTGCAAGGTGACCGTCAACGCTCGCAAGCCGGGTACCACAGTCGCCGCCGTGAAGCCCTACAAGGGAGTGCCCACTCTGTTCATCAACGGCGCTCCGCATCGTGGTATGGCCTATGCCGCCTATGCGCCTTCGGTCGAGGTCTTCACCGACTTCGCCAAGGCCGGGGTCGACCTGTTCACCTTCAGCGCGACTCCCACCGAGGCCGGCTATACCCTCTCGCGCACCACCTGGACCGCTCCGGGCGAGTACGACTACTCACAACTCGACGAGCGGGTGATGATGGTCCTGCAGGCCAACCCGAACGCCTACTTTTTCCCTCGCCTGTATGTCCACGCCCCCAAATGGTGGAGCGAGCAGCACCCCGACGACCTCGTCCTCATGGACCCCGGCGACGGCAAGCCGGTGCCTTTCATCCACAGCGGCGGCAAGCTCACGCCAAGCTGGGCCTCGGAGACCTGGCGCCAGGACACCATCGAGGGGCTGCGCCGTCTCATCGCGCACATCGAGGCGTCACCCTATGCGGATCGCGTGATCGGCTACCACATCGCCTCGGGCACCACTGAGGAGTGGATGATGTGGGGCGCCAATGAGCGGAGTTGGGTCGACTACTCGCCCGTGAACCTCGCTCGCTTCCGCGACTGGCTGCGCAAGCGCTACGCCACGGTTCAGGACCTGCGTGCGGCCTGGAAGGACCCGGAGGTCACCTTCGAGACCGCGGCCATCCCGCTCAAGTCCGTCCGAGAGCGTGCTGAGCTTGGCTCCCTGCGCGACCCCGAGAGGGAGCAGCAGTCGATCGACTTCTACGAGTACAACTCGGACCTCGTCGCCGACACCATCTGCACCTTCGCCACCGCGGTCAAGGACATCACCCGCGGCGAGAAGACCGTTGGCGTCTTCTACGGGTACCTGCTGCAGTTGTGCGGTGAGCAGCGCCAGCAGAATGCCGGCCACCTCGCCCTGGAGAGGGTGCTTGCGTCGCCCGACATCGATTTCGTCTGCAGTCCGACCAGCTACGCCTTCCGGCAGTTGGGTGGCGAGGGCACCAGCCACTTCATGTCGCTACTGGGCAGCGTCAAGCTCCACGGCAAGCTCTGGTTCGACGAGAACGACATCCGCACGTCCCTCTCCGGTGGCAAGCCCGGCGAATGGGGACGCCCCGTGGATGTCGCCGGTGATCTCCTCCAGCAGGACAAGGAGCTTGCCAATGTCATCACCAACGGCGTAGCCCAGTGGTGGTTCGATGTAGGCTCCAACAAGTACAACGATCCGGTGCTGATGGATCGTATCGCCCACCTAACCACAGCGGCCAACCAGGCACTGAGCCTCGACCGCACATCGAAAGACGAGGTCGCCCTGGTAGTGGACGAAGACAGCCTGCGTTACCTCAAGGTCGGCGACCCGATGGGGACCCATCTCCTCCTTCGACAGCTACCGACTCTGCAGCGCATCGGTGCCCCGGTCGGTCACTACCTGACCTCGGACCTGCCCAGCATCATGGACTGCAAGATGCTGCTGCTCACCACCAGCATCGCGCCCTCGGACAGGGACCGGCGCAACATCGAGGCGGCCAAGTCTGGCGGGCGTGCGCTGGTTTTCTGCTGGGCACCGGGCCTGTATCGCAACGGCAAGCTCGACGAGACCGGCATGGCCGACCTGAGCGGCATCCGCCTCAAGCTCTCCCGCGAGGCAACGCCGCTGCGCGTCACCATCAGCGGAACTGATCCCCTCGTCGCGGGTCTGCAGGGCCAGAGCTACGGGATCGACACCGCTGTCACTCCTGTGGCCATCCCGGACGACCCGTCGGCGACCGTGCTGGGAACACTCCCTGACGGACGGCCTGGCCTCGTGGTCAAGCGCTATCCCACCTGGACCGCCGTCTACTCGGCCGCGCCGGTGCTTCCGAGTGCGCTGCTGCGCCGAATCGCCGAGGCTGCCGGGGTCCACGAGTACATCACGACGGAGGACGTGGTCTGGGCCTCGCAGGATCTGGTCGCCGTCTGCGTGAAGGACCCAGGCCGCCGGACCATCAGCCTGCCTCGCAAGGCTGACGTGACGGACCTGTACAGCGGCGAGAAGCTCGGGACCGCCGTCGACCACATCGAGGCCGACTTCGCCGACCACACGACCCGGGTGTTCGTTCTGCAGTAGCCCCGCGAGCTGCAGCACGCAACCGCGGCAGTCGGCCCGGCGACGGTGATGACTTCCAGTCTCCCACCATCCTTTGGAGGGGGCTCGCAGGTGACCCAGACTCGGCGGACGAGGCGGGTGGATCGCTTCCCGCGGGCGTTAGCGCAGGGCAGCCTTGCGCTCGCCTTCGGTCTGCTGATGGCTGCGAGGCCGACTATGGCACAGCTTCCCGACCTGTCAACCGTCGCGCCGGACTTGCAGACCCCGGCGGTTGTTGACGAAGCGCCGGCTCCCGGCAAGCGTGTTCGAGGGGTCCTTTCCGCCTGGGCAGGTACGGAGGTGCATCACGCCCTGTACCTGCCCACCGACTGGACCCCACAAGGGCGCTTCCCCGTCATCGTCGAGTACGCGGGCAATGGCCCCTACTCCAACGCCTACGGGGATGTCTCGACCGGTAAGGTCGAGGGCTCCAGCCTCGGCTACGGCATCACCGCAGGCAAGGGCTTCCTGTGGCTCTGCCTGCCCTATGTGGACAGCGTCAACAGGCGCAACCAGACGCAGTGGTGGGGTGATGTGGAGGCGACGGTGGGGTACTGCAAGGAGGCTGTACGCCGGGTTTGTGAGGAGTGGGGCGGCGATCCGGGAGCGGTGATTCTCTGTGGCTTCTCGCGCGGGGCGATTGCCTGCAGCTACATCGGTCTGCACGACGATGAGATTGCGCGACTGTGGCGAGGGATGATTGCCTACAGCCACTTTGATGGGGT